>NZ_JBYQFK010000017.1:0-106625 GCF_057837305.1 Lysinibacillus sp. RU7
TTCCTTCACTTCTACTATAAAAAAATAGTAGCACAAACCATGGCCGTGGTTTGTACTACTAATGTTAGTATGTTTGCGCCGAGGATGGTGGAAATTTTATTTCTACCACCGCAGAAGCACCGCCTGCAGCGGATATTTAACACAGGAACGAAGCACTGTCCGTAAAAGTAACACTTTTCGGACAGCTGCTTGCTATTGTTTTAGTTGGTTTTATGGATAAACACAAATGTATTGGTACTTGGATCAAATGTAAATCCAGTAGAATCAATGATAACTTTAGCATCTTTAGGAATTGAATCATATTCTGGTAAAGATACTGAGAATGAAACAGTTGTAGCAGTTTCGAACGTCGATGGTGTGATAATGATTGTGTTTGCATTAGGTATACTGAACCCTGTTGTACCACCACCAGATTCGAAATAAGGTCCAAATGCTCCATTACCATTTTCATCTACATTTAAGTCAAATGTTAAATGTAATTCTTCTGTATCCCCATTAGGTATACTTTGTAGCGTATAGTAAAGTACATCTTTTCCAATGTTCTCAGTTACTGCATAATTACTATCAACCGTATATTGAATTGATTTCGATAATCCTGTAGTCGTCGATGTGTACGTAATCGTCGTTTCACCTGCACGTAAGAAGTATACTTTGCCGTCTTTAATACGTGCAATCGATGGGTCAGAGATTGACGTTGTGTAAGGAGTGCTTGCGTTCCAACCAAGTGCTGTTATAATATCGCTTTCCATCGGTGCTAGTGTGTAGCTGATGACATGGGTGTCAGCGTCCTGCTCAATCACACCTTTGTACAATGTAATACGACCATCACCATCAAGCGTTGAGACAACAATTGATTGACCTACACTTGCCGCTTTGCCTCCAAATACCGTTGTACCATCTACTTTCACGCCTTCAGGGGCTTTTAAAATAGCTGCACTTGCTACTGTCGCAGGTAGTGCAAATGACGGTACATCGTTGACTGTTGCTGTATAGTGCTTTGTTGCGCTATCCACTGCGACAATAACTTCTTTGTAGCCGTTGTCTGTTGCATAAACGGCTGTGCCAGATTTAGCTGCTACATAGGTAGAAGCATCTGCTTTAATATTTTGCTCCCCGTCCACTAAACGAGCGTTTACGAGGTTGACTGCTACAGTAGTTGGTGCAGCGTTGAACTCGAAAATACCTGAACCGTTTGCTGTGACTTCACTGTTGTAAAGAACACCGTTGTTCTCGTACGAAATAGTACCTGCTGCTGTTGCATAAAGGACCGAAATTGAACCATCGTTGATTGCTTTAATTGGTCCATGCTGCTCTTTTGAAATCGCATCTAGTTTTAATGTATTGTGCACTTTATAGCCTGTTGTATAGTCACTAGAGCCATTGGCTGTTGCTTGAACGGTAATTGCTTTATACGTGCTACCTTCACCTTTTACGATTACATGGGATACAGTTGTATCTTTTAAAGTAATTTCTAACACTTCTACGCCATTTTTCGTTTTAACAGAGGCTGTAGCTGTTCCATCAATAGTTAAAATAGTTGGATTGATGGCTAGTTCACTTAATGGAATATTTACATGCAATGCTTCAACCTTGGATCCTGTAGCTGTTGAGCCATTTAATGTAACACCTGCTGCATCGATTGCTAGGCTGTAAATCGCTTGTGTATTACCAGCACCAGTAACTGTGAAGAAGCTCTTCGAATTAACTGTTGTACCTGGATAAATATGAACGCTACTGCCGACGATTTTTACGATGCCGTTTGTTGGCTGTGTCACACTAGTAGGTGCAAAGCCAAGAGCTGTTGTTTCAATTGTGTGCTTAATGAGCTCATAGGCGATTGAATACGTGCCGTCTGTTTCGGTTACAGATACTTTGACTAACACTGTATTAGCACCGTCTTGTACTTGCATAATTTCTGTGCCGGCTTTTGTTGCCGTTACGTTTAATGTTGTACCCGCGCTACCATCAATTTTTAATAATGTCGATGCAGGTGTGCCGTCGATCTTTGTGATCGCTTCGCCTAGCTCAATCGTTGTGACAGCAAGCATTTCAAGCTTGATTTCACCTTGTGCATCAACCGTTACACGGTATGTGTTGCCAGCATGTGTAAATGTTTCTGTGCCTACTGCTTGGGCGATGAGCTTGCCAGTTGCTGTACCCCGCACGACTGTGTTATCGACTGCTGATGCGTCGCCTGCAATCGTTGTTTCGATTGGCGCGTAAGTAACTGTTAGTTTGTTGTTTGTACGAGTCGCAATCACTTTGTATAGCGTGTTTAACGAGCCTGTCGTACCTGTTACTAAGCTGATTCCTTCAGCTAAACCGTATACTGCTTGACCTTCTATACGAACTTTAGGGTCTGCTGATGCCAATGAATCTTCGCTTGTTATTTCTGTTTTTGCAATAGTTTTAGCTAATGTTAATACATTGTTTGTTGCTGTTACACCAATGTGTACAAGCGTTTGACCAGCTACATTTAGCTCCACTTCACCTGTGCCTTTTGCATAGACATATAAATCCGTGCCGATGACTTGTGTTTCAACAATATTTGTACCTGTGATTGCACGTAAGTCAACATTTGTTGCAGGTGAAAGTGTTAAGCCTAACTCTGCTGCACTAATTTTAATTTGAGATAGTGCATCTTTTACTTCGATTTTATATGTGCCATCTGTATTGGCGATGACCTCTATATCACGTACTTTTCCGTCGACCTCTACTTGTGCTTTGCCGACTGCTTTGGCGTAAATTTTAGTGCCGCTAATTGTGACAAAGTTTGTAGCATTGCCGATAGCTGTAACAGCCTGACCAAAGTCATGTTCAATACGTGTTAGCTTGAATTTGAATTCATTTGAAGCCACATCGCGTGTTACTTCTGCTGTGACGAATGTGCCATCGACTTGAATTGTTGATGTTTTAGCACCTAAGGCATACAGCTTATTACCGCGCACTTGAATCCATTCATTGCCTGTAAATGTACCCGTGATGGCTGGTGTAGCAGTTGCTGGGTTGTAAGCAACAACATTAGCTGTTACTGTACCATTCATATGTGCATGCACGACAGCTTTATTGGCACCGTTTGTTACTAAAATATCTGTGCTACCTGTAGATTTACCAATCATATACAGCGCGTTATTGGCTACGTAACCCTCTACAATATTTGAGTTTGTAACGTTTAACGTTGTAGCGGCATCTAATGTTACGTCTAAATTCGCCGCTGTTTTTGCCATTGCAAAGGTTGCTGGTGTCATTGAATATAGGTTCGTTTCGGCATTTTTCGTAATACGGTATTGATGTGCCTCTGTGCCAGCGTCGTATAAAACGGTTCCTTCTGCTACGGCGTACAATGTAGAAGCTTCGTTACGTACCGCGTTTGCATTGCCTGTAATGAACGTTGATAAGCCTGTTGCATCTACTTTTACAATTTCTGCAATGGCAGTAGGGCGACCTGCTGTATTTGGTGCAACACGTACATTGACAAGTGCTTTTGTTACGCCGCTTTGCACGACTTTAAAGCTTGTTGTGCCATTTGTAATCGCTGCTAAGCTAATACCTGTTGCTGTCACAGTAGGGTTGACATAGGCACCATTGTGATCTGTGACCGTAATATCTGAACCATCAACAGTTGTAATACCTAAGTTTTCAAATGTCACAGCATCTGCTTGGCCAGCTACTTCATGTGTAATCATTCCATTTTCTGCATGTGTCACGAAAATCGTCATTTGCTTGCCACTGTCATCCACAGCCTTAATGGTTGTTGTGCCTGGAGTTGTACCTGCATAAACAATTAATTTATTGTCAGCCGTCATTTCAGCTTTTGCCACAGTTTCATTTTCAGATGTTAATGTAATCGGTGTACCTGTCGCATGCGTTAAACCAAATTGTGTGTAATTTACATTGTTCATATGACGCTCTTGTACTGTCATTGTATAAACATCATCATTTAAGTCTGTTGATGCTGCGATACGGTAATTTGCTGTGTAGTACACTTTTGGCGTTGTTTGAACTGCTAGTGCACGTACTGTTGATGTAGCTGCACCGTCTGAAGAGAAGGCTGTGTCACCAGTTAGTTCTAATTTTTCTTTTAATTGCTTCTGCAATACAGTCTGTGTTGCATGCAAATACTTTGTTGTGTCGTTGCGTGAAATCTTCACATTGACAAGACCATTTGTACCTTTTAAAGCTACATTACCTGTTTCAAGTAGGTGAAGATTTGTACCATAAATTTGTGCCTTTGTTGAAGCCGGATTGGCTAATTCTAGGTCTGCTACGTCTGTTGTTAAAGCTTCCACAGCTGTTTTTACAGGGCTTGTAATTTCACCGTTTGCTACTTGGATATGGTGTATTGTTTTTTGACCAGCACTAGTAATGAGAAGGTCTGTCGAACCATTTCCAGCTGTTGTGTAAATGATGAGTACATCATCCGATTTGTCTGCTGCTGTGCCTTTGTCGTCTGTCACTACTGCTACCGCGTTTGTGTTTGTGATATCTGCGACTGTGTATGTGCCGTCCGCAATCGGAATTTCTATAAAGTTGACAGTGGAGCCGACTGTTAATGTGTACGAGTTGCCATCTTGTGCAACGATTACATTGACGATTTGGTTATTTAGTTTTACTTGGGTTGTACCAATACCGACAGCATAAACGAAATCTCCACTAATCCTTACGACATCTTTGTTTGTCATGTTGCCTGGTAGAGCTGTCACAGCTGTTGCGCCGACTGCTAATTCATTAGCTTGTTTACGAATTGGTGTCGTAGTAGCGGTTAAAATACCACCTGTTTTAGCTACTGTAATAGTAGCAAGTGCTTTATTGCCATTGCCGTCAGCCACTGTTGCGAATGTTGTGCCTTGCTTGAATAAATATAGATCGTCTTCATTATCGTGCATTTCAGCAATTGTTAAATCTTGAATTGTGATGTTTGTAATAGCTGTTAAACCAAAATCTGTTGCTGTAAATGGTGCGGCTTTTTTCGCAATTGTCGCTGTAAATTCAGGTGTACCCGTTGTTTGTGAAGTGAAATGGATCAATGTTGATTGGTTTTTGCCATCTCTCACTTTTACATCTGTAGAGCCGTTTCCTTTTTGATAAGCAACAAATTGTGAGCCAACCATGCCTGCGTATAACACATCTGCATTGTACGAAGCGTCGACTGTTAAGGCACTTTCAAGCCCTAAATCTACGGCACTATATACTTGGCTTGCTAATGTCGTCGGTGTGTTCATTGTATAGTCTGTACCTAGTTTTGTAATGACTAATTGTTTAACGGTTGTAACACCAGCATCTGTTTCTAAATATTCGAACGTTCCTTCTTTTAGTGGATAAATAGTATGACCATCAATACGTGCAATTGCGCTATCCGCTGCATGAATCTGTGTCAATGTAGCAGTTGCTGATGCTTCATGTTTTAGTACTGTAACGTCCATAACACCAGCAGTAATTGTTACTTCTGCTAATACGGATTTTGTGCCATCTGACACTAAAGCAGAAGTTACCCCGTCTTGTGCCTGACCGTAGAATGTTACTTTATTACCTGTAGCGACAGCTGTAGCGATGTTTGTATCAATACCTGTTACTGTTAGATTGCCTGTTAACTGAAGCTCGGTATCTGTTTTAGTTAGACCATTTGCGATTGGATCATCTACTAACGTATAGACACCATCTGTCATTGTAACGGTGTACTTGACAAGCTTGTCATCTGCTAGGCGGACGATTGTTTCGCCTTCAGCAATCGCATAAGCTTGTTGGTTACCGTTGATATCTGTGTGTAAGCGAATAGATTGTCCTGAAAGTATCGTCCCGGTAGTAGCTGCGTTCGTACTTTGATCTACTACGGCTGTATGCAGTAGCTCCGGAATAATTTCACGATGACCAGCTACGTTTGTTGTAACAGGTAGGTTAATAATCGCTTTTTTACCACTGCTATCTGATACCGTATAAGCTGTTTTGCCAGATTGCACAACAAAGAAATCTAATACTGTTCCAGTTTCAAATGAACGGACAATATCTGTATTTGACCAAATTTTATTTTGGATGTTTGTTAAGCCAGCTGCTGCTACATCTACCGTAGCTGTTGCTTTTTCAATTTCAGCAGTTAACATATTGCCTACTTTTTCAATATAAACGAATGTTTGACCATTTGGACCTGTTACTGTAATACGACCTGTAGCGTCTTTTGTTTGGGTTGTTAATGTAATTTTAGCTGAATCTTTTTCAACAGTTGCAATAGTTTCATCCGATGAAGAAGCTTCTGTAATCGCTGTTAATCCTAATTCGGTTGCTGTAAAGACATGTTTTGATACAAGTGTGCCAGCTGTAAATGAGTATTGACCTGTCACGTCATCTTTCATAACAGTCACACGATAGAATAATTTTGGCTGGTCTTTAATTGCGAGATCGACTGTCCCTTCTTTTAAGGCGTAAAGTGTATTGCCTTCGATGCGGACAATGGCGCCACCAGAAGCATCAGCAGCAAATGTATCCGTTGCTGTTAAACCAATTGTTGTAAAGTCCATTTCTTTCTTTGCTACGTTGGCATCAATTGTAAATTTGTTGTTAGCATCGCGAGAAACCGTCACATTAACTAAAGCCGCTTTATTATCTGCTCCAGTTACTTTAAATGTTGTATGTCCGATTTCTGTACCAAAGAATTTGATTGTTGTTTCATCAGCTTTCATACCACGTGCAACAGCAAGCTTATCTTCAATAGATATAATACTGTTTACACCAAGGTCTGTAGCGGTTACTGTATCTGTCACAACATGATATTTTGGTGTATTTAATGTTCCGTTCGTTACATCCACATATACAATCGCTTTTTTACCATCTGTATCTGTTACGACTAATTCTGTAGAACCTGTCATATTCGCTACTGGTGTAATGGAAATACGCGCATTTTCTATGTTTACAGCAGTTGCGGCGGAGCCGGTAGATACAATTGAAGCAATATTTTGTAGACCTAGTACGGCTGGCTCAATGATGGCGATATCTGTTACTGGTGTTACAGCCATTGTGTATTGATTGCTAGCACGTGTGATCGAAACGTTATATTGATTGCCATCCGTTAATGACAATCGCTGTGTACCAGTACCTGTTGCATAAATTGTGTTGCCGTCGATCCGAACTACGGATTCATTAACAGTACCGTCAGGGTTTTTAGGCGCAATAATACCTGTACCTGCATTGAGTGTTAATGTTTCTTTGACAATGTTAGTCTTTGCTGGGTCAAATACAATGGCACCAGCATCTGTTTTTGTTGCTGCATTAATAAGCGTTATTTTATTGTCCAGTGATTTGACAATGAAGCTTGCTTTGTCATTAGCTTGAGAAGCAAATATTTTCACATCATCTGTATTAAATAAATCCGCATGCATGCTTGAAGATGTCGGATTGACAGTAATTTCAGCGAATGAGTTGAGATGTAAATCGGCTAACGAGAATGTTGCTTCTGCGATCACTGCTTCTAAAGTAGTGCCTGTCTTTTTAATAGCAACGGCCGTTTTCTTTCCACCCATCGAAATCGTATATTGCTCTATCGCATTGTTCGAGCCGATTGGGTAGAAGTATAGACTGTTATCTGTTGTAACAAAGCCTGTCGCTGTTTTAGTTGTACGCTCTAAAGTGCCGTTTAAGTTTAGCGCGGCCTTTGTTACTTCTAATGGTGTAATCGTTTGTAATACATAGTCGTTATTCGCATCTGTAATCGCTGATTCGATTGTACCAACTGTCGCTGTATTGCCACTTGGTGTGTAGATCACAGTTGTTGTACCAACTGATGCTGGGATTAGATGTGTACCGTCTACATCTGTTACAAGACGTGCATCACCTGTTAAAATTTCAGCGTTTGCATTAACTGTATCTTTAATCAACTCAGTTGTGATTGAGCCGCTTGCAACAGTTACTTTTAATAAAGAAACAGCCCCTGTTGCATCTTGGAATTTTACAATATCAGTACCGTTTTTAATACTTTCGATTAATAAATTAGAGCCTTCAATTGTAACATTTGCATGCGTACCGTCACCACTCACTTTTGTAATACCCGCTCCTAATTTTAAAACATGAGTAGGCACTATTTCTTCGAATGGTGTACTTGTAATTAAGTTGTTGATAGCGGTTGTTACTTCATCTAATGTTGTAAAATCATTGGCAATCAAAGTATCCATAATTGAATGCAAGAAAATACTGTCATATGGTTGATCTTCAATTGCATGAACCATTGTTAAATACTCATACAGTAACTCTGGGTTATTTTGATTTTTTGCTAATTGCGCTAATTGTTTTAATACAATCGCACGTGCGTCTTTATTGGCAGTTGAAATACCATCACGGATATATTCTCCTGTAATAACAACTAAGTTAGCTAATGAAGAAACATTTGCTACTGTGACATAAAATTGATTTGGTGCATTTGTTTGCGCTGTAAATGTAAATGTATCTGTACCAAATGTGTCTAAGTCAATGAATTTTTCTGCCACAGCATAGCCAGCATCGGTTATACCGTAGCTATAAACGATTACATGGTCGATTGCTTCTTTTAGTTCCGTTAAGTTTGTCGCTGTTGTATTGAAAATTAAACGTTTTGCACTTGTATTTAATGTGTTGATATTGACAACCGCACGTGTTGCAGGATCCGTATTAATCGTTCCTAGATGTGCCCCAGTTGAATCGAAAATAGCGATTTTTGCTGTTGTGGCATTCACAAGGAAGCTTCGTGTATAGGCTTTTGCTGTACCTGGCTTTGTCGATGGTACGGTTTGTGTTGCTTTGTATTGTGCATAATAAGCACCTTGTGGTAATCCTGTTAGTGTATACATACCTAAGGTTGCTGTAGGTACTAGCTCGTATGGTGATGCCACTGCTGGTGTATCGATAGCACCGGCATTGTTCGTTATTGTATAGGTAACGTTTTCACCAAGCTTTACCTTTAAGCCACCCGTTGTTGCAATATTTAAGTTTGCAATGTTTGCGTAACCTAAAATTTCCATAGGTTGCTCTACTGTTAAGTTGAGTTCTTTAATTGCAACGGTTTTGTCGGCTGTTCCTAAAAATAGTTGTGTGACATTACCAGCTACACGTACATTTGCGATTTCGTTGGCAACGATTGTCGTGTTGCTTGCGTTGACAGATACGTTAGAAATGGTGTTGTTGTTACGTGTATCAATCACTACGTCTTTTCGGTTAATTGTTAAATCTGTCGCTGTTGAATCTGTTAATGTAATCGCAATGGTTGATGTTGCCGCAAAAGGTGTTAGGCTTGCGATTGCTCTAAATAAACGGTTACCAGCTAAAGATTGATCACTAATAACAAGTTCATTGGTTGTGACGCCCGATAAGTCAATATTTGCTGACGTATGAATTGTTACTTTTTGTGTCGCCTTTAAGCTTTCAATGACTGAAACATTGGAAACGACAGCATTTGTGATTGTGGAACTTGCATCGAATGTAACAGTATCGGTATTGGAAATAGTGATGTTTTCAACTTGGATACCGTTAATGGCAGAAACACCACTTAATGTAGCCGTTTGAATCATGTTAGATCCTGCAAATGAAAGAGTTGTCACATTGCTGACTGAAATGGTTTGGATTGATGAATGTTCATCAAATGCCACTTGGTTTGTATCAGAAATTGTAACATTGTTCGCTTTAATACCTTCAATAGAAGAAATACCTGTTAATGTCGCAGTATTTAAGTTTGTCTCACCTACGAATGTTAACGACTCAACGTTAGAAATAATGACGTTGTTAGTATTCGTTAAGTTTGCAATTGTTTCGATATTACCGCTCAGAGTGACTGTTGCTGTTGAAGGAATATTAGCTAAGTCAACAGTTATTGCTGGCGCATCAGTTGCTGCTTGTATAGTAACAGCACTAATACTGAATGTAGAGTCTTCGTTCTTTACAAATTTAACAGCTACATTTTCCTTGATAGGTTGCAAATCTTCCAAAGCTTGAATATCTTGTTCATTTATCTCGTAAGTATTGCCTTCTACGATAATCTTTTTATCTTCTGAGATTGAAGAAAGTGATGTTTCAAATTCAGTTTGTCCAGGTGTTTCATTTTCCCCCGGAGTTTCATTTCCTCCTGGAGTTTCATTTTCTCCCGGTGTTTCATTTTCTCCCGGAGTTTCATTTTCTCCCGGAGTTTCATTTTCTCCCGGAGTTTCATTTTCTCCCGGAGTTTCATTTTCTCCTGGAGTTTCATTTTCCCCCGGTGTTTCATTTTCCCCCGGTGTTTCATTTTCTCCCGGAGTTTCATTTTCTCCCGGAGTTTCATTTTCTCCCGGAGTTTCATTTTCTCCTGGTGTTTCATTTTCTCCCGGAGTTTCATTTTCTCCCGGAGTTTCATTTTCTCCTGGTGTTTCATTTTCCCCCGGAGTTTCATTTCCTCCTGGAGTTTCATTTTCTCCCGGAGTTTCATTTCCTCCTGGAGTTTCAGTTTGTGAATTATTGTTGCTATTAGAACCAGAATTGTTGGATGAATTACCTAAAGAAATACCTGGGATTTGAGCAAATACTTCTGAAGTATAAATTTTCCCGTTAATTTCAAATCTATTAGCTGTAAGAGTAGGGGCCACTGTACCCGTAGGACTTGAACTCAAATCATTAATAATGATTGCATTAAGTAAACCGCTACCCAGAATTGAAAACCCAGATTTAACTGCTACATCATTATATGAACCGTTTAAATAAATAAGTTTAGCTGTTAGGTTAACCAAGTCTACGGTAGATGAATAGTTATTTAATGTTAAACCTTCTAAATCTACTTGAAGATGGTCTACGTCTGAGTTTGTTAAATTGACGGTCTTCTTTGTAGGACCGATTTCCGATAGAGAGGCCACTCTTGTCTGTTCATTTGGAAGATGTAAATTAGCTGTTTTAACGTTTGTAACGGTTAGTATCTCACTTAAGTTATTAAATATAATGTTCTTGGCCGTAATATTGTTGAACGTCTCAATTTTAGAAGACACAATAATATCCCCAGCAATTGAGCTGTTTTGTCCATCAAATGAAGTTGCTTTTTCAGATAAAGTCAACTTATCGATAGCAACGAGTGTTCCATTTTGCAATTTTGCAGTCATTGAACCGTTCACTAAAGCGGATTTATTTTTATTTAAACCTAGGAAAGCAAAGGAATCGTCAATTTTAATTTTTTGACCATTAATTGTAATAGTATTTTTTGTGATTGCGTTAATCGTGCCAGAAATATCAACGTAAGCATCTACAGCTTTTTCAGCACGAATAACAAATGAAGCGAGTTGCCCTCGTGTAACAAAATCAGATATACCAAAATGGTTGGCTGTTTTTCCAGTTGTGATACCGTAGGCTGCTAAAGCGCTAATATAAGAAGCATACTGATGATTTGTACTTACATCTTTAAAGGAATGTTTTTGATCTGTTGATAAATCAAAAGCACGAGCAATGATTTTAGCCATTTGCCCACGTGTAATGTTTCCTTGAGGGTTAAACTTCCCGTTTGAGCCATGTATAATATCTGCCTGTGCTAGAGCTGCTATGTAAGGATAGTAAGAGCTAGAAGGACTTACATCAGAAAAACCTGGATTCTGTACATTTTCTAAATCAAGCTTTAAAATATTTGCGATGATTTTAGCAGCCTGAGCGCGTGTTACAAAGTTTTGTGATTTAAAAGTGCCATCAGGATAGCCACTAATAGCACCACGATTTAGAAGCTCCATAATATTTTCATAATGTACATGATCTTTAGATATGTCTGTAAAGCTACTTGCACCTGCTAAGGGTGCAAACATTGAAAGTGAACTAGCAACTAAAGCTGTACTCATCGAAACTTTAGTTAACTTATCACCTAATTTTTTTGTTTTTGACATTGTCAATCCTCCAACAGAAATATAGTCATAATTTCTATATCGGTATAAAATAGGGAAAATGTAATAGTATAAAAAGGAAAAAACAACTCATTTTTCTTGAATTTCTAAAATAACTAGTCAAAGTTAAAAATTAAATACCGATACTATCTATACAAAGCAACTATTTATCGGGGGGATTGACATGCGAATTAGCGCACAAAGTAATATAGACATAGCTTTACAGCAAAATAAAGTTAACAGTGCGTCAGTACCTAAATCCATTGATTTAGTTAATGAGAATATACAAACACAAGTGGAAAAAAGTGGTGAATTAGTAGAGGCTAATCATACAGTCTCGTCAAATCAAAAAGAACGAGAGTTTTCGAAAGAACAATTACAGCAAGCTGTAGACACAATAAACGAGTTTGTAGATATCACAAAAAAAGCATCGAAGTTTGTGTTACATGATGGGTTAAATAAATATTACGTACGTTTAGTAGATGCAGAAACAGAAGAGGTCATTAAAGAAATTCCACCAGAGCGATTATTAGATGCATTTTATGAAATGCAAAAGCTAGCTGGTATGATTATTGATGAGAAAATATAAGTATGGATATTAGGAGGAAGAGAACATGAGTGGAATGCGAATTGGGGGCTTAGCCTCAGGGATGGATATTGAGTCGATTGTTGCGAAATTAATGTCGGCAGAAAAAGCACCATTAACAAAATTGCAACAAAAGAAACAAACATATGAGTGGCAAAAAGATGCATATCGTGCTATTAACACAAACTTAAAAAAATTCGACAATTATTTAACGGACAATATGACAAGACAGTCAAGTTTAATTAAAAAGACTGTTACTTCTAGTAACCCTGCTGTTTCTGCGACGGCCAATGCAGATGCTTCAGGTACACTTTCAATTAGTAAAGTAAGTCTACTTGCAACTTCATCTACAATTAAAAGTTCAGGTACCATTCCGGCAGGAACAGCTTCAAGCACAAAGTTAGTTGATGCTGGTATTGGTTTCACTGGAACGGAACCAATGGAAGTAAAGATGAAGGTTATGAAAGACAACGGAAAAATGGAAGATGTCACAATGACATTCACTGCTGACGATACGATTTCGACCATGGTATCAAAAATGAATGCTTCTTCAACGGGTTTAAATGCTTATTATGATGAAAAATCGGGTAATTTATCTATTTCGACCCGTGCAACAGGTTTAGGTGTTGTATATGAAAAAACAGATAGTGTTACAGGCATTACGTCCTCTTCTTTAGTAAGTGGTGACGATACAGTAGCTGTTAATACTAGTATGTATGTAGACAAAGGGAATGATTTCTTTGGCATGTTAGGCTTTAGCGATCGTGCTAACCTAACAGATAATGATGATACGAATCCATATAAGAATACTGTAGTATCTGCAGGTCAAAATGCATTAATTACTTACAATGGCCTTGAGCTAGAACGTACATCAAATACATTTACGATTAACGGGTATCAAATTACGTTAAATAATACCTATAATGAAGAGCAACCGATTACATTAAAATCTTCAACAGATGTGGATCACTTTATTAAACAAGTTGAGGACTTTGTTAATAAATATAATGAATTTATTACCACAACGAATGGTGCGATTAAAGAAGAAAAGTATCGTAATTATGCACCGTTAACAGATGAGCAAAAAAAAGAAATGTCTGAAGATGAAATTAAAAAATGGGAAAAAGCGGCTAAGAGTGGCGTTATTCGCGGAGATGCTACAGTACGTAGCGGTTTACAAAATCTTCGTAGTATTATTTATTCTAATGCAGGGCAATCGGGTAAAAAATACGATACATTAAGTGAAATAGGTATTACGACGTCTAAAACATATACAGATGGTGGTACATTAGTATTAGACAAAGATAAATTACGTAAAGCGTTGGAGGAAGATGAAACAGCTGTATTTAAAACGTTCTCTAACTCTAAAGAAGGGGAAGAACAGGGGGTTGTTCAAAAGCTACGTGCTTCTATTGACACATTTACAAAAAATATTGAAACAACAGCAGGGAAAGAAAGCTCGGTAAATGACAACTTTACAATCGGTCGAAACATTGAGAGTATTAATAAGCGCATTGATACTTGGGAAATGAAATTAAAAGCGATTGAAAAACGTTATTGGAGTCAGTTTACAGCAATGGAAAGTGCAATAAATAAAGCAAATTCACAGTCTAGTTTATTCCTCTCTGGACAAACGCAATAGTGAAGGTAATTTAAAGTGATGGATAAAATAAAAGAGCTATTACAAATTTCTGCTGAAATATACTCGCAGTTGTCAGATATTCCCAAAGGTGAAGAAAGAGATGCTTTTATTGAAAAGTTAAATACTTGTTTGGATAAACGTATGGAAATAATCAAAGATTTAAAGGATGATGGGTTTATTTTTGATCGTAGCAATAGATCTCATAGTATGTTGGCAGAGTTAGACAGTGGTATTAAAGAGAGATTACAAGTAGTACTTAATGCTATTAAGGTCGACTTAAAAGATTTACAAAATGCAAAAAAGTCAGAAAAGCAGTATCTAAATCCCTACTCGAATGTTAGAGTAATGGATGGTAGATATTATGATAAAAAGAAATAAATTGAGCTTCGAGAAGGAGTGTATTTTTTTGGCAGCACAAACAAACGCGTATAATGCATACAAACAAAATAGTGTGACGACGGCTTCACCAGGTGAGCTTACATTAATGTTGTATAATGGATGTTTAAAGTTTTTAGGAAAAGCGAAAGTGGCGATTGAAGAAAAAAATATTCAAGAGAAGAATATTAATTTACAAAAAGCACAAGCAATTATTGCAGAATTAATGTCTACGCTCAATATGGATATCGACATCTCGAAGCAAATGCTACCATTGTATGAATATATGAACCGTCGCCTTGTTGAAGCGAATCTCCAAAGTGATCTTGCGATTATTGAAGAGGTAGAAGGGTTAGTAACCGAATTCCGCGATACATGGAAAGAAGTTATTAAAATTACACGCCAGCAGCAATATACGAATGTAGAGCAAGTATAAAAGTAAAGGACCCGCTTATGTCAAAGTTGGGTCCTTTTTGCTGTCATAAAGAGTATATTGGAAGTATCAGAGCATATATATAGTAGGTAATATTTATCACCTTTCAACTTGAAACGATTGTGAGGTTTTATAATGAAAACTTTATATCATCAGTGGCTGCGTTCTTCTTTTTACAAGGAGGAGCTACGAGCCATTACGGACGAAACGGAAATTGCTGATCGCTTCTATCAAACCGTTCCATTTGGTACAGGCGGGATGCGTGGGAAGCTGGGGGCGGGGACGAATCGGATGAACATCCACACGATTCGTCTTGTCGCTGAAGGGGTAGCGCGTGAAATCGAGCAGCAAGGACAAGAGGCGAAACGACGTGGTGTTGTCATCGCTTATGATACGCGCCATTTCTCGCAGGATTTTGCCTATGAGACAGCGGGCGTTTTAGCCGCGCATCACATTAAAAGCTATGTATTTACTGAAAGTCGTCCTACACCTGAGTTAAGCTTTGCGGTACGACAATTACAGGCTTATGCAGGCGTGGTCATTACAGCGAGTCATAATCCGAAGCAGTATAACGGCTTTAAAGTGTACGGCGAGGACGGGGCACAGCTCACACCGCAATTTGCGGATAAAATTGTATCCCATATGAATGCGGTGGAAGATATTTTTGAGATTCAGGCGCTTCCTCGTGAACAATTGTTAGCTTCTGGCTTCTGTATGGAAATGTTAGACCAGCTCGATGATGCGTATAATGCAGCATTACAATCCTTTGCCACAGCAGGGAAGAAGGATTTACGGCTTGTATATACACCTTTACACGGGGCAGGTCTTGTACCGACAACACGCGCATTACAAGAAGCTGGTTTTATGAATCTACATATTGTGGAGGAGCAAGCGATTCCGTCTGGTGAGTTTCCAACTGTTGCCTATCCAAATCCAGAGGAGGCAGAGGCGTTTAAATTAGCGATGGAGCTTGGCCATCAAGTGGAAGCAGACTTACTGCTTGCGACAGATCCAGATGCAGATCGTCTTGGCGTTGCTGTGTGGGACGGTGAGTATAAGCTCTTAACAGGCAATCAACTTGGGGCATTGTTATTAAACTACATTTTACAAACGAAACATATTCCACACAATGCCGCAATGGTTAAAACAATCGTCACATCGGAGTTTGGTACAGCGATTGCCAGTAAGTATGGTGTCACAACAATTAATACATTAACAGGCTTTAAGTTCATAGCAGAGAAGATTGCGGAGTGGGAGCAAACAGGCGAGTATACTTTTATGTTCGGCTATGAGGAGAGCTATGGATACTTAGCTGGTGATTTTGTTCGAGATAAAGATGCTGTGCAAATGGCGCTTTTAACAGCAGAAATGGCCGCGTATTATAAAGCGCAAGGGCAAACATTAATGGATGCGCTCTATCATTTGTATGAAGAGTTAGGCTGGTACAAGGAAGCGCTTATGTCATTGACGTTTGAAGGAATCGAAGGGCAACAAAAAATGGCGTCGATTATAGAGACATTCGGCCAACATCCACCAACCTCATTTGCAGGTATAGCCGTTGAGAAAATGGAAGACTACCGACTGGGCAACGTAAACGGGCTACCGAAAGCGGATGTCGTGAAGTTTATATTAGCTGATGAATCATGGATTTGTGTGCGCCCGTCTGGTACAGAGCCGAAGTGTAAGTTTTATATTGGGGTCAAAGCCCAAAGTGAAACAGCTAGTATGAAGCGAATGGAACAACTGAAAGCATCATTGAAACTATATTTACAATGATTGCTACATTATGGGCCACATTTGGAGTAACTGAATGTGGCTTTTGTTTTTTCTTAGTAGAAGCTATTACGTGGATACATTTCGACATTTCAAAAATATTTTTCTTAAAATTCAGAAAATTACTCCAATTTTCCTAAATTTAGTTTAATATGTTTATAGCATGGTAAATAAAAGGGGGAAAATTGTCATGAAAAACTAAAATTTTATGTAAATATCTCCACAGCACATGTATTAAAATTGATCCTCTAGATGCACACTACACAAATTACATTTTGATATGGAATGCATTCGAGTAACAACTCACACAATGGTAACGATCGTTTACTTGTTTTGTTTGAAGAAATTACTGGGAGAATAAAAGAGTCACCATATTTTAATTGTAATATACACCTACTCTCCTTTGGCAGTATTGTATGATTCCCACTTAAAACATTGAAATGGAATAGATTGCTGTTTTGACCACCTATTTTATATTAAAGGAGGTGAGAAAAATGTGAGCGATTCCCGTAAAGACGCAGCAAAACCCTTAAGCGGCTAGGTCCGGCAAGACTGCGCTCAAGGGTTTCAGAAGACAGGAGTATACCTGCCTTAAGCTAAGTATACTCCTTTTTTTCTAAAATTAAAGTAACTAATTTTAAAAAAGGGGGATTTTTACAATGAAACAATTTGAAAAATTTAATCTGACAATGAAGTCATCTGCTATTTGGTCACATTCAACAGACAATGGAGAAATTCATTCGGCCATTTTGCATGATTATCAAATTTATCATTATCCTAAACCACCGCTTGCTATTTTTAATGACAATTTATTTCGAATTGGCTCTAGTTTACGCGGTGCTAAAGATGCAGCAGAGGCAATTTTAGGATCGACTAGTATGTTTCCGTTCATGATTGATCTTGAACATAAAAACGTTGGGTTTCCTTCAAAATCGCCAGCTCATATAGGTTGTGTTTGGTTTGCATTACACGCTATAAAGATACCGCTTGATATTAGCCAGGAAGAGACAAAGGTGATTTTACATGGCGGACTTTCTATGAATATCCCTGTTTCTTTGCGGTCATTTAAAAGTCGATGGCACACAGCGCATATTTTGCGCTCCAAATCTTTAGATAATCAATATTCACAACCATTTATTTATGGAAAGCCGCGTAAAGAGATTACTGTTGTTTGTGATGGTTATCGAGTAACATATACGGTTAAGGAAAAGAAAGAAGGCTATGAGGAGCTGTAAGTAGTATTGATGAGGTTTAAGCAAACTTTAAGACTTATGTTCTACACTAAAGAGCATAAGTCTTTTTATTTTATAAAATAACGATAAATTGTCATATAAAAGGTGAATTTTAGTATTTTCCTACTTAAATTATGCATTTAAAATGTGGTAAAAATAGTGAATAAGGTGATAGACTACATCTTACTAAGTATAAGATAATAAGCAGTAGGAGTAAGCAATTGGGGGTAGTGTCATGCTATTTAAAAGAAAAGAAGGGTTTCGTTACGCATTTGGTGAGCCGCTTGAAGCGAAGATTGTGATTCTTATGAATGGAAAGCCGTTACATGGTGATGGAACATCTGTTACAGGACAGGTTTTAGATATTAGTCCACACGGTATGAAGTTGGGATTGGAAGTTAATTTAAGTGAGTATAAAAATGATATGTTGCAGTTAGAAATTTCATTTGTCCTTGATACGACACAAATTAAAGCAATTGGTGAAGTGATGTGGTCTAAAAATTTCGGAAGCGGGTATCATTATGGTATTGTCTTTTATGATCAATCTGCTATTGAAAATGTAATTATTGGTGAGCTGAAAATACGGAGACGCAAGGAAGTTTTAAAACCGAAAATTAATGGGTAAATTAAAAAAATATTTTTCGAATAAGCAGGATTTTTTTTATGCTTGTCGAAATAAGTATTATAGCCGTAATGAAGGAGGAGTTTACATGCTAAAGTTTAACATTCGTGGCGAAAACATTGAGGTAACTCCAGCGATTCGCGAATATGTAGAGACGAAAGTGGACAAAGTTGAACGCTATTTTAATGAGGACGTCAATGCAACCGCAAACGTGAACCTCAAAGTGTACAATGACAAACAAACGAAAGTAGAAGTAACGATTCCGATGAAAAATGTGACCCTTCGTGCTGAAGAACGTCATAACGATATGTACGCAGCTGTCGACTTAATTGTGGATAAGTTAGAGCGTCAAATCCGTAAGCATAAAACAAAAGTAAACCGTAAATTCCGTGAGCGTGAGGGTGCTGGTTTACACTTTGCGAATATTGTGCAACCTGGTTCAGAAGTGGAGCAGGAAGAAGAATACGCAATTGTTCGTACAAAGCAATTTGACCTAAAACCAATGGATCAAGAAGAAGCGATTCTTCAAATGAACATGCTTGGTCATGATTTCTACATCTACACAGATGCAGAATCAGACAGCACGAACATTGTGTACAAACGAAAAGATGGAAAATACGGCTTAATTGAAACAACATAACGAAATACTAAGCCCTCGTGTCATGCGAGGGCTTTTTACTTATTTACGGCTGTCAGTTTGCACCACCTCACACCTAAATGCTAAAATGAAATGTGATACTAAACGGGAAGTGACAATTCATGCTAAACATCTTAAATAAAATGTTTGATTTCAATAAAAAAGAAGTAAAACGCTTAGAAAAGATTGCGGATCAGGTAGAGGCGTTAGCGGGTCAAATGGCTAGTCTTTCAGATGAGCAACTACAAGCGAAAACACCAGATTTTAAACAACGTTATGAAAATGGGGAATCGTTAGATGCGCTGTTACCAGAAGCATTTGCGGTAGCGCGTGAAGCAGCGAAGCGTGTACTAGGCATGTTCCCATACCGTGTACAAGTCATGGGGGCTGCGTCGTTACATGATGGCAATATTTCGGAAATGAAAACCGGGGAAGGTAAAACGTTAACGGCCACAATGGCGGTTTACTTAAACGCTTTAACTAGTAAAGGTGTACATGTTGTGACCGTCAATGAATACTTAGCAACACGTGACGCAACAGAGATGGGCGAGCTATACAACTGGCTTGGTTTAACAGTTGGTTTGAACTTAAATAGTTTAGATAAAAATGCTAAACGCGAGGCCTATGCAGCGGATATTACGTATTCAACGAACAACGAGCTCGGGTTTGATTATTTGCGTGATAATATGGTGTTATACAAGGAAGATAAAGTACAGCGCCCGCTTCACTATGCCGTGATTGATGAGGTCGACTCGATTTTAATCGATGAGGCACGTACGCCGTTAATCATTTCTGGACAGGCTGGCAAAATGGCGCAGCTGTATGTACAATCCAATGCGTTTGTGCGTATGTTAAAAGCCGAAGAGGACTACAATTACGACGAATCTTCCAAAGGTGTAACATTAACGGAAGCCGGAATTGAGAAGGCAGAGCGCGCATTTGGCATCGATAATTTATTTGATTTATCACATGTACGCTTGAATCATGCGATTAACCAGTCATTAAAAGCGCATGTATCGATGCATCGTGATGTCGATTATGTTGTGCAAGACGGTGAAGTGATTATTGTTGATGGCTTTACGGGGCGTTTAATGAAGGGGCGTCGCTATTCAGACGGTTTACACCAAGCGATCGAGGCAAAAGAAGCGTTAGATATTCAAAATGAATCGATGACAATGGCGACGATTACGTTCCAAAACTACTTCCGTATGTACGAAAAGCTTTCTGGCATGACAGGTACAGCGAAGACAGAGGAAGAGGAATTCCGCAATATTTATAACATGCAAGTCATCGTGATTCCAACGAATAAGCCGATTGCGCGTGATGATAAGCCAGATTTAATTTATGCATCGATGCAAGGGAAGTTCGAAGCAGTCGCGAAAGATATTGCAGAACGCCATCAAGCAGGGCAGCCGATCTTGGTCGGTACAGTGGCCATTGAAACGTCTGAAATTATTTCGAAATTACTCACGAAATATAAAATTCCACACAATGTATTAAATGCGAAAAACCATGAGCGTGAAGCGGAAATTATCGCTAATGCGGGGAATAAAGGCGCCGTAACAATCGCGACGAATATGGCCGGTCGTGGTACGGATATTAAACCAGGTGAAGGCGTGCTAGAGGTTGGTGGTTTAGCTGTTATTGGTACAGAACGCCATGAATCTCGCCGTATTGACAATCAGTTGCGCGGTCGTTCAGGTCGTCAAGGGAACGTCGGTGTGACACAGTTCTACTTGTCTTTAGAAGATGATTTAATGCGCCGTTTCGGTTCTGATAATATGAAAAATATGATGACAAAGCTCGGCATGGATGATTCACAGCCAATCCAATCAAGAATGGTGTCAAAAGCGGTTGAATCTGCTCAAAAACGTGTAGAGGGTAATAACTTTGATGCGCGTAAACGTTTATTACAATATGATGATGTATTGCGTCAGCAACGTGAAGTAATTTATAAAGAACGTGAAGAAGTGTTGGAAACAGATAACATGCGCGGCCTTGTGGAGAATATGATTCATGAGTCCATTGAAAATGCGGTGGCGATTCATACACAAGGTGAACAACAAGAGTGGAACTTACAGGCGCTTGTTGATTACATTTCGGGGAACTTACTGGATGAAGGGGAGTTAACCGTTACTGATTTTGAAGGCTTAACAGCTGAGCAAATTGGCAATGTAATTAAAGAAGTTGTCACAGTTCGTTATAATGAGAAGGAAGAGTTATTAACGCCTGAACGGATGCGTGAGTTCGAAAAAGTCATTTTACTTCGTGCCATTGATACGAAATGGATTGACCATATCGATGCGATGGATCAACTGCGTCAAGGGATTCATTTACGTGCATACGGTCAAAATGATCCGCTTCGTGAATACCAGCAAGAAGGTTTTGCGATGTTCGAGGACATGGTCGCTTCCATTCGCGAAGACGTGACGAAGTATGCGATGAAAGCGGAAATTCGCAACAACTTACAACGTGAAGAAGTAGCGAAGGGGCAAGCGGTGAATCCGAAAGAAGAGGGCGCTACAAAGCCGAAAAAAATGCCGGTTCGTAAAGCCGCAGAAATCGGCCGTAACGACTTATGTCCATGTGGTAGTGGCAAAAAGTATAAAAACTGCCACGGGGTAGCGGAATAAAAAATGCTGTTGCTGCTTGGGAGGGTTCTATTCGCGTAGTTAGGCTTGTTTAGCGTAAGTTTATGCCCGAGCATGCATGATAAGCTATAATACCATCTCGACCAAAAAGCGGTCGAGATGTGTTTTTCTAATTTGTACTTGGAGGATTTTGAATGATGATTGAATTAGCAGAAGCAAGAAATATCCTTGAAAATACAGCTACTAAGTTAGCGGACTTCAGGGGGTCTCTTTGACTTAGAAAACAAAGAGGCACGTATTCAAGAACTGGATGAAATGATGTTAATGCCTGATTTCTGGAATGACCAGCAAGCAGCGCAAACGGTCATCAATGAAGCGAATGGCATTAAAGCAATTGTCAATGAATATAACGATTTATTATCAACGCAAGAAAATCTTGAAATGACGTTGGAACTTTTAAAAGAAGAGCCAGATGACGATTTACAAGCAGAACTAGGGTCAGAATTAGAACAATTTGAGGCGAAGATGGCAGATTTCGAACTACAAATGCTATTATCGGAGCCTTACGATAAAAATAATGCGATTTTAGAGCTTCACCCGGGGGCTGGTGGTACAGAGTCTCAAGATTGGGGTTCGATGCTACTGCGTATGTATACACGTTGGGCAGACAAGCGTGGCTTCAAAGTAGAAACGCTGGATTATTTACCTGGTGATGAAGCGGGGATTAAATCGGTTACGTTGAAAATAGCAGGTCACAATGCATACGGCTATTTAAAAGCAGAAAAAGGTGTACACCGTCTTGTGCGTATTTCGCCGTTTGATTCATCGGGGCGCCGCCATACATCGTTCGTATCATGTGATGTGATGCCAGAGTTTAACGATGAAATCGAGATCGAAGTTCGTACAGAAGATTTAAAAATTGATACGTATCGTGCGACAGGTGCTGGTGGGCAGCATATTAATACAACGGATTCAGCTGTTCGTATTACGCATGTACCAACAGGCGTTGTTGTACAGTGTCAATCCGAGCGTTCGCAAATTAAAAATCGTGAGCATGCAATGAAAATGTTAAAAGCGAAACTATATCAATTAGAAATTGAAAAGCAAGAGCAGCAATTAGCTGAAATTCGCGGTGAGCAAAAGGAGATCGGTTGGGGCTCGCAAATCCGTTCATATGTTTTCCATCCATACTCCATGGTAAAAGACCATCGTACAAATGAAGAAACAGGGAATACTGGCGCTGTAATGGATGGCGATTTAGATGCGTTCATTAACGCGTATCTTCGTTCGAGAATCGCTAAATAATCAATTTAGAATCGTCTAGTCACTTAAGGCTAGGCGTTTTTATTTTCCACTAGAACATGCTTGGCTTAGATTTGAAATAATAGGTAAATAGCTAAAAAATGCAAAGGCGTATGTACAGGTAAATGCTATGTAGAGACTATGATGATGTAAAGGGAATATCATGTTTATTATGTAAGTGCTATAGTATGTGCGGATATTCAAGTATACGCCCTCGCAGTGAAAAGCAAATGTGTCACGTTAAAAAGGTGGGTTAAAACGATGCCAATCTTTATAAACAGCTTTAAATAACATCGCTGCCGTGACATATTGATTGTTGAAAGAGGAAATTAAGACTGGCAAATTGATATCCATCTTATCTTTAAAGGTAACTGTGACGTGTGTTTTATGATTCATAATATTTGTGACCGCATTATAGGCAATCCAAATATTATGCTCAGATCTAGGTGAATAGAGAGGAAACATGATGTAAGGTTGGTAGCCACTATCTACACCAATGACAATAGGGAGTTTATGTTTATTGTCTGCAAGGAGTTGTTTAGCTCTTTCGGTAGCTGTGCGATAGCTGCTTCCCATACTTTTGCAAGCATTGTCTACGAGTTTAAGAGATTTTTTTGGTACATGAAAAATGCCTCTTTTTTCATAAACAAGTGTATGATTTTTTTGGCCGTGGCGAATAGATTGTAGTAGATACGTATCACGATTGATTGTGTAATCTGGTGTGAAGTCGTGTGGTCTAGTCAATTATACCCCTCCTTTGTTAGCATGGTTATTTACAATAATACTGGTTCGTAAATAAAAAGCAACATAAAATTAGAAAATTCTGAAATTTAAATTTAATTATTCAGAAAATATTGCAAATTGGCCCCTGTTTTTTGTATAATAGCAAAAAGGGTATCGGGGTGATATCGATGGATAAATATTATTCGTATACAGATTTTTTACGAGCGGTCGGGCAATACCCAAAAGAAATGGAAAGTGAAAAGCTGTTGAACGACATTTATTTGGATTTATTTTTAGGCAGGTTACAGCGACTACAACGCATTGACCAGCTAAAACAACTCATCGATATATCATTAGATGAACGTAATGAACAAGCATTCCAGCAATATTGTGAAGAGTTACAATGTTTACAGGAAGAAATTAAAAAAGAATAGATAAAAATCGCTGCGGATATTTCGTAGCGATTTTTTTGTGCGCATTTAATGTAAATTTCTTTTCTAGCAATATTTAATAGAATATACGTTCGTTTATTTGTCGATTATTGTAATGGGGTATGTTAAAATATGTTTACGGATATAGAGAAAGGACGATAGACAATGAGTGAAACATTTGATATACAGTCCAGCTACCGACCGAGTGGCGATCAGCCTACAGCGATTGCGGAACTTGTGCAGGGAGTAAAAGACGGGAAGCGCCATCAAACATTACTCGGTGCAACCGGAACAGGAAAAACATTTACGATTTCGAACGTAATTAAAGAAGTGAATAAGCCAACGCTTGTGATGGCGCATAATAAAACACTTGCAGGTCAATTATATAGCGAGTTTAAAGAATTTTTCCCGAATAATGCGGTTGAATATTTTGTGAGCTATTACGATTACTATCAACCAGAAGCGTATGTGCCACAAACAGATACGTATATCGAGAAAGATTCAAGTGTGAATGACGAAATTGATAAACTGCGACATTCTGCCACATCGGCATTATTTGAGCGACGAGATGTCATTATTATCGCATCGGTATCTTGTATTTATGGTTTAGGGTCACCGGAAGAATACCGTGAGATGGTCGTATCGATTCGGGCGGGGATGGAGATTGAGCGTAATCAGCTGTTACGAAGGCTTGTCGATGTACAATATGAGCGCAATGATGTCAATTTTACACGTGGAACATTTCGGGTGCGCGGGGATGTCGTCGAAATTTTCCCTGCCTCTCGTGATGAGCATTGTATTCGCGTGGAATTTTTCGGGGATGAAGTAGACCGTATTCGCGAGGTCGATGCACTGACAGGTGAAGTGCTCGGTGAGCGTGAGCATGTAGCGATTTTCCCTGCTTCTCACTTCGTTACACGTGAAGAAAAGATGAAAAAAGCGATTGATAATATTGAAGTAGAGCTAGAGGGACAGCTTGAAAAATTCCGTGCAGAAGACAAGTTACTAGAAGCACAACGTCTGGAGCAACGGACTAATTACGATTTAGAAATGATGCGTGAAATGGGCTTCTGTTCAGGCATTGAAAACTATTCACGTCATTTAACGTTACGTGAATCAGGTGCAACACCGTATACATTACTCGATTACTTCCCAGAAGACTTCTTACTCGTTATCGATGAAAGTCACGTCACATTGCCACAGGTGCGCGGGATGTATAACGGAGACCAAGCGCGAAAGCAAGTGTTAGTCGATCACGGCTTCCGTTTGCCGTCTGCACTCGATAACCGTCCACTGAAGTTCGAGGAGTTTCTGTCTAAAGTGTCGCAGGCGATTTATGTATCGGCTACACCTGGACCATATGAGCTAGAGCATACGCCTGAGATGGTGGAGCAAATTATTCGTCCGACTGGTTTACTTGATCCAACGATTGACGTTCGCCCAATCGAGGGGCAAATTGATGATCTAATTGATGAAATTCATGAACGGATTCGCAAAAATGAGCGCGTGTTAGTGACGACATTAACGAAAAAAATGTCCGAAGATTTAACGGATTATTTAAAAGAAATGGGCTTAAAAGTCGAATATTTACACTCGGAAATTAAGACGCTAGAACGGATTGAAATTATTCGTGAATTGCGTAAAGGCACGTACGATGTGCTTATTGGTATTAACTTACTACGAGAGGGACTGGATATTCCCGAAGTATCGTTAGTCGCGATTTTAGATGCAGATAAGGAAGGGTTCTTGCGTTCGGAGCGTTCGTTAATTCAAACCATTGGTCGTGCCGCACGTAATGCGAATGGGCATGTCCTCATGTATGCAGATAATATGACGGATTCTATGAAAAAAGCGATTGATGAAACGAAGCGTCGTCGCTCGATGCAAGAAGCGTACAATCAAGAACACGGCATCGTGCCACAAACGATCATCAAGAAAATTCCTGATATTATTCGTGCGACACAAGCGGCGGAAGAGGAAGAAACATATGTCACAAAAGTGACGAAAGGGAAGAAGTTGACGAAAGCAGAGTTAGACAAGCTCATTGCAACACTTGAAATCGAAATGAAAGATGCGGCAAAAGCACTTGATTTCGAGCGCGCGGCAGAGCTACGTGATACGATTTTTGAACTGAAAGCAGAAAGGTGACAAAACGTGAAAAATACCGAAATTGTTGTACAAGGTGCACGGGCACATAATTTAAAAAATATTAATGTAACGATTCCACGCGATCAACTTGTTGTATTAACAGGGTTGTCGGGGTCAGGTAAATCGTCGCTCGCTTTCGATACGATTTATGCAGAAGGGCAGCGTCGATACGTAGAAAGTTTATCGGCCTATGCACGCCAGTTCCTTGGGCAAATGGATAAACCAGATGTGGATACAATTGAAGGATTATCACCTGCGATCTCCATTGATCAAAAAACAACGAGCCGTAATCCTCGTTCGACAGTAGGTACCGTAACGGAAATTTATGACTATTTACGTCTGTTATTTGCACGTGTGGGTAAGCCCGTTTGTCCCAATCATGGCATTGAAATTACGTCGCAAACGATTGAACAAATGGTGGACCGTTTACTTGAATATCCAGAACGGACGAAAATGCAGCTCTTAGCACCGATTGTAGAAGGAAAAAAAGGGACGCATGTGAAGCTATTAGAAGATTTGAAAAAGCAAGGGTATGTACGTGTTCGCGTAAATGGTGAGTTACGAGATTTAGATGACAATATTGAACTCGATAAAAATAAAAAGCATACGATTGAAGTAGTCGTGGACCGGATTGTGATAAAAGAGGGGATTGCTACGCGGTTAAGTGATTCACTAGAAGCAGCTCTTCGTTTAGCAGAAGGGCGTGTATTAGTGGATGTGATGGAGCAGGAGGAGCTGTTATTTAGCGAGCATCATGCCTGTCCGCATTGTGGCTTCTCGATTGGTGAATTAGAGCCGCGCATGTTCTCGTTTAACAGTCCGTTTGGGGCATGTACATCATGTGACGGGCTAGGCATGAAAATGGAGGTTGATCCGGATTTAGTCATTCCGGATTGGGACCGAACACTACTTGAGCATGCCATTGCTCCGTGGGAACCGACGAGTTCGCAGTATTATCCGCAGTTACTGAAGGCAGTATGTGCACATTATCAAATCCCTATGGATGTGCCTGTAAAAGAGTTGCCTAAAGAGCAATTAAACAAAATTTTAAACGGCTCTGGCAAAGACAAAATCGAATTTACGTATACGAATGATTATGGGCGTACCCATTCACAAATGGTTGAATTTGAAGGGGTATTAAAAAATATTGAACGCCGCTTTAAAGAGACAACATCTGATTATGTACGGGAGCAAATGGAAAAGTATATGGCAGAGCAGGCTTGCCCGAGCTGTAAAGGCTATCGTTTAAAGCCGGAGTCCCTTGCTGTCAAAGTGGGTGACAAGCACATTGCGGAAGTAACGCAATATGCGATTCAAGAAGCACAATACTTTTTCGAGTCGCTAGTATTATCAGAAAAAGATCGGCAAATTGCGCGTTTAATTTTACGTGAAATTAATGAACGGTTAGGCTTCCTTATGAATGTCGGGCTTGATTATTTAACGTTAAGTCGCGCAGCAGGAACGCTTTCTGGTGGAGAAGCGCAGCGTATTCGCCTGGCCACACAAATTGGCTCTCGTTTAACAGGTGTGCTCTATATTTTGGATGAGCCATCCATTGGTCTCCATCAGCGTGATAATGATCGTCTCATTTCAACGCTTCAAAATATGCGTGATTTGGGCAATACATTGATTGTTGTCGAGCATGATGAAGATACGATGATGGCAGCTGATTATTTAATTGATGTAGGTCCTGGTGCAGGTGTACATGGTGGTACCATTGTGGCACAAGGCACACCGCAAGAGGTCATGAATAATGATGCATCAATAACTGGGCAATATTTAAGCGGCAAGAAGTTTATTCCACTACCGATTGAACGCCGCCCATTAGACGACCGTAAGCTCACGATTAAAGGGGCATCTGAAAACAATTTGAAAAAAGTACATGTGGATGTGCCACTTGGATTGTTTGTTGCGGTAACAGGTGTATCGGGTTCTGGGAAGTCCACATTGATTAATGAAATTTTATATAAGTCACTGGCACAAAAATTAAATCGTGCAAAAGTAAAACCGGGTGCACATAAAGAAGTGACAGGGATCGAACAGCTTGAAAAAGTCATCGATATTGACCAATCACCAATCGGTCGTACACCACGTTCCAACCCAGCAACGTATACAGGTGTGTTTGATGATATTCGGGATGTCTTTGCAGCGACAAATGAAGCGAAGGTGCGCGGCTATAAAAAAGGGCGTTTTTCCTTTAATGTCAAAGGGGGGCGCTGTGAAGCTTGTCGTGGTGACGGGATTATTAAAATTGAAATGCACTTTTTACCGGATGTGTATGTACCATGTGAAGTATGCCACGGGAAACGCTATAATCGCGAAACACTCGAAGTACGATACAAAGAAAAAAATATTGCAGATGTACTCGATATGACGATCGAAGATGCCGTTGTCTTCTTTGAAAATATCCCGAAAATCCATCGGAAATTGCAAACAATTGTAGATGTCGGGCTTGGTTATATGAAGCTTGGTCAGCCGGCAACGACTTTATCGGGCGGTGAGGCGCAGCGTGTGAAGTTAGCGTCAGAATTGCACCGTCGTTCAACAGGGAAGTCATTTTATATTTTAGATGAGCCAACAACGGGTCTCCATGCCGAGGATATTGCACGCCTCTTAAAAGTATTGCAGCGCCTTGTGGATAATGGGGAGACGGTGCTTGTCATTGAGCATAATTTAGATGTTATTAAAACAGCAGATTATATCATCGACCTTGGTCCTGAAGGTGGCGATAAAGGCGGAACGATTGTGGCTACCGGTACACCAGAAGAAATTTGTGAAGTCGAAGCAAGCTATACAGGCCGCTATTTAAAGCCAATCTTACAGCGTGATCGCCAGCGAATGGCGGCTATTATTGAGCAAGCGAAAGTAAAATAAGTAGCGCTAAGTAAAGTGAATGAGCAATGCACTGCTATTTTAGCTAACAATTAATCAGAGTCCGAATGAAACTTTTTATCCTCCCGCATCGTATAATGATGTAAATGACGAAAGGGAGGATTTTTTTGATGGATGAACGTAAACGGATTTTAAAATTAGTGGAAGACGGAACGATTTCAGCAGATGAGGCTATTCAATTGCTTGAGGCATTATCAAAACAAAAAGACTCCACGCGATCTTCATCACCTTCTACATATGTAGAGCCGATGCAAGAAAAAAATGAATGGCAACAGTCAACATTTGAACAAGAGAAGAAACGTAAAACGACAGGCTTTGAAGACTTATTTAGTAAATTGGGCAACAAAGATTTAAATAAAAAGATGGACGAGCTCATGCATGAGTTACGCCACGATTTATCGGAATTTAGTGGTCGTATGATGACGCTCATGAATACGACGTTGTCAAAAGTAAAGGACTTGGACGTTGAATTCCCGTTCGGTGAAAAGGTAGAGTTTGATAAAACGTACGCCTTTAATGCAGAGGAAGTAAGAGGCTTCGAAATTGATATTCCGAACGGTCGCGTAACGGTGGAAAAAGGGACAGCACCGACGATTCAAATTGAAGCACATGTCAAAACATCGAAGAATGGGACAGAGCAAGAAGTAATGGACCGTTTTACAGAGCGCTTTGTAGAATTAAAAGACGGCAAAATTGAAGTGACAACACAGGCGAAAATGGCACATGTGGCACTGCGTGTAGTACTCCCTGAGAAGCATTATGATGTATTGATTATTCGTTTACTAAACGGTGGGATTACATTAAACGATATTGATACCAAGATTGTGAAAGTAAAAACGTACAATGGGAATGTTATCGTAGAGCATGCAATATTTGAGCATGCAGATTTACAATCAGCGAATGGGGCGATAGAAGCGCGTCACATTTCAGGGCAAGACTTAGAAGCGGAAACAGCAAATGGTCGTGTGTACATTGATGGCGATGTGAAAGAAGTAGAGGCGGAATCTGTTAATGGTCATGTAGTAGTGACAACAACTTCTACCAATGCACATAAAGTGAAAGCACGAACAGTGGCTGGCTCTGTGGAAATATATGTACCAAAAAATGTGTCACTCGATGGGCAAGTTACTTCGAATTTCGGCCGAACAGACGTAGGATTAGCCGATGTGACAACGCGTGTCGAAGAAGACCAATTTTTACTCAAAACATTACATTTCGATAAAATCATTACGGATGCACCATTACTCAAATTAGTCGGTGAATCACGTACAGGTTCCATTATCGTTCGTTACACAACACAGGGTGAATAATTTTTAGGGCAAGTCGCTGAGGCGGCTTGCTTTTTCTTTGTGTCGTTTTGAACGAGCAAAGATATATAGATATTTTGCGAATTCACGAAGTTTTCAAAAATATTACAAGAAATTTACATTAGTAGAAGGGGTTATGCTATTTTTATCGAATGTAAGAGGATAGAGTGTCGTATTTTATCGTATTAGAATGAAATAAAACTGTAATAAAATAAGCTATTCAAAATGCTATAATGATAGAGAAAACAAATTTCGATTTAGTAATTATTAGGTGGTTTCGTTAAATGATCCAAATGAAGAATGTTGTAAAAAAGTACCCGAATGGTGTCGTTGCAACAAACGGCATTTCTATAAATATTAGCCAAGGTGAATTTGTGTATGTAGTTGGTCCGAGTGGTGCCGGGAAATCAACTTTTATTAAGTTAATGTATCGAGAAGAGAAGCCGACAGCCGGTGAAGTAAGTGTAGCGGGGATTAATTTAACGACACTAAAAAATGCACGTGTTCCACATTTACGTCGCCAATTAGGTGTTGTGTTTCAAGACTTTAAGCTTTTACCACGTCTCAGTGTGTATGAAAATGTCGCATTTGCAATGGAAGTCATTGAAGAGCACCCAAAGATTATTCGACAGCGCGTCATGGAAGTGCTAGAGCTAGTTGGCTTAAAGCATAAGGTGCGCATGTTACCGAACGAGCTATCGGGCGGGGAACAGCAGCGTGTATCGATTGCGCGTTCGATTGTGAATAAACCGAAAGTGTTAATCGCAGACGAACCGACTGGAAATCTAGATCCTGAAACATCGTGGGAAATTATGGATATATTTGAAGAAATCAATCGCCAAGGCACGACGATTGTCATGGCTACGCATAACCGTGAAATCGTGAACACAATGCGTAAACGGGTCATTGCCATTGAAGGCGGAATGATTGTCCGTGATGAGTACGGAGGTGACTACGGCTATGAAGGGTAGAACGTTACGTCGTCATTTTCGTGAAAGCTTTAAGTCATTAGGTCGTAATAGTTGGATGACCATTGCGTCAGTTAGTGCAGTCACGGTCACTTTACTGCTCGTGGGTGTGTTTGCCATTATTATGATGAATTTAAACAAGGTTGCAACGGATTTAGAAAATGATGTGGAAATTCGTGTGTTAATCGACATTATGAATGATGAAGAACAAAAGAAGACAGCTGAGGCAGAGCTGATGGCGCAAATTAAAAACTTGCCAGATGTAGCCGAGGTCGTCTATTCACCAAAGGAACAAGAGTTGTCAGACTTAATTAAAGATTTTGGTGACGAATTAAGCTTATTTGAACAAAACAACCCATTGCACAATGTATTGTATGTAAAGGCGGTTGACCCGCAGCAAACAGCGAATGTCGCTGCGCAAATTGAAAAGTTGGATCATACATATGAGGTATTGTACGGTGAAGGAAAAGTAGAGAAGTTATTTGGCTTTTTAAATATTAGCCGAAATATCGGATTAGTATTAATTTTAGGTTTATTGTTTACGGCAATGTTCTTAATCTCTAATACGATTCGCATTACAATCATTGCGCGTAAAGACGAAATTGAGATTATGAAATTAGTAGGAGCTACTAATTCATTTGTACGCATTCCATTTGTGTTTGAAGGCATGTGGATTGGTCTACTCGGTTCCATTATCCCAATGGTTGTCGTTTCACTCCTATATTACAACTTATACCATACGCTTGCCCCACGTATTCAAGGAAATCTATTAGAACTCCTTGAAGTGACACCACTTCTATATCAAGTAAATGCATTGCTGATGGGCATTGGTTTACTCATTGGGATTTGGGGAAGCTTTATGTCTGTTCGTAAATTCTTAAAAATTTAGGCCTATGAGAAAGGGGTATTCCCAATTGAAGAACGGAAGTAAAAAGCCTTGGAAATGGCTAGCTGTTTTCATGGCGCTACTATTAATGGTACAAGTCCCTGCTGCATATGCGACATCGCTTTCTGATTTAAAGCAGGAACAGAAAAAACTACAACAAGAAAAAAATGAATTAAATGATTCGATTAAAGAAAAAAGTACAGAAATTAAAACAAATCAAACAAAGCAAGAACAATTATTAGAACAAATTCAAACATTAAATGCAGAAATTAATAAAACAAATAAATCCATTGAACAAGTTGTTGTGGATATTAATGTAGCGAATCAAGAAATTGCTGCATTAGAGAAGGCTATCGCAGAATTACAACGAAAAATTGATGAGCGTAATGCATTATTAGAAGAGCGTGCGCGTGCCATTCAAGCAGGTGGTACAGTGAGCTATTTAGATGTACTACTTGGTTCGAATAGTTTCGTAGATTTTATTGACCGTTTCTCAGCGGTGAGTACGCTAATCGATGCTGATCGTCAAATTATGCGCGATCAAAAAAATGACCAAGAAGCGTTAGAAGAGCAAAAAGTGGCGCTCGAAAATAAGAAAAAGCAACTTGAAGAAAATCAAGCAAAATTAGAATCATTAAAAGCTTCGTTAAGTTCACAAAAAGCAGAGAAAAATAAATTGGTCGATGCGCTTGAAGCAGAACAAGCCAAATTGAAAAATGAAAAGGCATTATTAGAAGAAGAGTATTCTGAGGCATTAGAATTAAGCAAAGATGTTGAAGCGCAAATTCGAAAAGAACAAGCCCGCTTAGCGGAAATTGCGCGCCAACAAGAGGCGAATAAAAACAATGGTGGCGGTGTGTCAGGCAATACACCAGCTGTATCAGCAGGTACTTGGACAACACCAACGACTGGTCGTTTAACATCGCCGTTTGGCTGGCGTAATATCGGCTATGGTAACGAGTTCCATTATGGAGTAGATATTGCGAATTCAACGGGTACACCAATTGTTGCAGCTGCTGATGGTGTTGTGTCGTACGCATCGAAACTATCTACTTACGGCAATGTCATTATGATTACACACTCGATTGATGGCCAAATTTGGACAACTGTGTATGCTCATTTAAATAGCTTTAATGTAAGTGTTGGCGACTCTGTTTCAAAAGGACAAGTCATCGCTGGCATGGGTAGTACGGGACGTTCGACAGGTCCACATCTACACTTTGAAATGCATACAGGTACATGGGCTGGAGCACGTAAAAACGCTGTTAACCCATTACGCTATATTTCACTGTAATATGTAAGGGACTGTCTGAAAAGGCATTTTGAGACGGAACCTTTCTTAATGAATCATGATTAAGGAGTGAAGGGGGTGTTCTGAAAGTTTCTACTTTCTGAACACCTTCTTTTTTTGCTATGCTAGAAAAGAATTTCCAAGGAAATTATCTATTGATATTCGATATAGTGGAGGCAAACGATGAAGAAAAATATAGCGTTAGCTGTCGTGTTAGTCCTAATAGTCATTGCAATTAGTACGTTTATAAAGCAACAAACAGATAAAAATCACAAGATTGCACAAGTAGGCAATGAGGTCGATTTAACACAAGAGGAAGGTTTGCAAAAAGGGCAAATTGCACCGAATTTTACGCTTCAAACATTAACTGGGGAGTCCGTGACACTGAGTGATTTAAAAGGAAAAAAAGTGATTTTAAACTTTTGGGCATCTTGGTGTCCGCCGTGTCGTGCAGAAATGCCGCATTTACAAGAATACTATGAAAAGTATGCAGATGCAGATAATGTGACCATTATTGCAGCGAATACGACATACAATGATCAAGGCGCAGACAATGTTCAAAAATTTATCAATAGCTATGACATCACATTTCCTGTTTTATTAATGCCAGAAGATAACATTATTAAATTATATGAAGTGCTCACAATCCCCTCGACGCTCATGATTGATACAGAAGGACGTATTCAATATTATATTCAAGGGCCACTGGATGAAAAGGCGATTCGGGAGTATATTGCAAAATTAGATTAAGCTGACGAATTTCGGCTTTTTGTGTATGTTCTTATCAATCTCTTCATATTTTAAGAGTAGAGGTGAGAAGGATACGAAAAAGTCGACTTTTTTTCTTTTTAGCATTTATTGTGCTGGCTGTTGTCATTTATACATTCGTTCGACAGCAGGTTGTAACAGTCGAAGGTGCTAGTGAGCTAGACGTTGTGGAGGAATTGTACACGCTTATTGAAGAGCAGTCCGTGTATGATTTAGACAGCGGAACGATTGTAGAAGGCGCATTACGTGGTATGGCTTCTGCAATTAAAGACCCGTACAGTTCGTATTATTCGAAAGAGGAGGCAGCGATTCATAAAGCGTCACTTGCTGGTGAAAAAGTTGGAATAGGCGTTGAAATTGCTGAGAAAAACGGAAAGTTTATCGTAATATCACCCGTCAAGTCTTCTCCAGCTGAGAAAGCAGGCATACGACCATATGATGAAATTGTACAAATTAACGATGTGCGGCTAGATGGTAAAACGATTGGGGAAGTAATCAAGCTGATGCAAGGAAAAGCAGGAGAAGAAGTGACACTTGTCTTATATCGTCCGAGTATTGAGCGTCATATTAAAGTGGCTGTTGAACGAGCAAAAATGGAAAATGACACAGTCGATGCAAAAGTGGTGACAGTAGAGAATGTGCCCATCGGCTATGTAACGATTAACTTATTTGCAGAGAACACGCTTGAACAATGGTTGCAAGAGGTGTCAAAGCTAATTGAACAAGATGTCCAAGCACTTATTGTAGATGTGCGTGATAATCCAGGTGGCTATTTACATAGTGTGGCGGGCATTATTAGCACAATTGGAGAAGAAGGAAAAGTATTTGCTTATATGCAAGATGGAAAAGGGAAGCTAGAGCCTTTAAAAACAGTCAAGCTGGATGAGATTGAAGGCTTAAAGAAGGAAATTCGTAAATTACCGATTGTTATTTTGCAAAATGAAGGTTCTGCATCTGCGAGTGAAGTATTTAGTGCAGCAATGCAAAGTTGGGGGAAAGGGACGCTTGTCGGTACGAAAAGCTTCGGGAAAGGCACAGTCCAAGAGACATGGGATTTAGCAAATGGTGGTTCCGTCAAGCTTTCTACAAATAAATGGCTAACACCGAAGGAAACATGGATTAATGGAAAAGGAATAAAGCCTGATGTCGAGGTAGATCAGCATCCTTTATATATGATTGAATTTATACCAGTGCGTGGTAGCTTTGAAGTAGGCGATTTTGCGGAAGAAGTAGCGTACGCGCAAAAAGTATTGCATGCATTTGGCTTCCAAATCGTGCGGCAAGATGGGTATTTTGATGAAACTACTCGGGAAGCAGTTGTAGCATTCCGTGAAAAATATGATTTACATGATGGCGATAAATTAGATGAATTATTTTTCGAAAAAATGCAAGAGCAAGTAGCCCTCTATAAGAGCAAAGCAGAAAACGATTTACAACTACAGATGGCGGTTAGCTATGTCATGCATAAGCTAGGTCATTAAATTTCTATACGCAATAAACGATGCATTTGATACAATGACAGTAATGATAGAAATGGTAGGTGGAGTTATGCACATAGACATTTTAGTAGAAATACTTCGAGCCATCGGACGATTTTTCATCAACCCAATCGTTTATATGACAATTTTCTTAACGATTTTTTTAGGCTATCGGCGTGTAAAAAAAGAGCGGAAATCATTTAATATACGTATTTTAAGCGGTTGGTCAGAATTGAAAAATAGCATACTTGCTAGTTTACTTGTATCGTTTATTGTCTCGATAGTGATCATGGCAGTTGGCTTAACGATGACACCGCAATTTTTACTGATTTTAATGGCTGTTACGATGATTGGATTAGTACTCTATACCTTTCACTTATTATCACCGATTGTATTATTTGCTCTCAGTGCAGTAGCGTTAGTAATACTTGGGGTAATAGGTAAGGCATATACAATTGTAGGAGTAGAAATTTCTGGCGTCATTTGGCAAGATGCGACGATTGTACCGATTTGTATTGTAGCTGGATTATTAGTCATTGTAGAAGGGGTCTTAATCCGAAGATACGGTGCGAATTTAGCATCCCCTATACTAGAAAAAACGAAACGTGGTTTACAGGCGGTTTCCTATTTCTCAAAACAAGTATGGGTTCTGCCGCTCTTTGTGTTAATTCCTGGGGAAGTTATACCTTCATACATCCCATATTGGCCACAGTTTACAATTGGTGAGCAAGCATTTAGCTTCGTATTATTTCCATTTGTGATCGGGTTCCAGCAACTGACGCGTAAAACATTGCCTGTTTATTTTTATCCGAAGCTAGCGAAATCAATCATTTGGTTAGGCAGCATAGTTGTAATCGGTGGCATCGGTGCTTATTTTGTATCAGAAGTGGCATTTGTTGTCCTCATGCTAGGTGCGCTAATGCGTTTGTTCATTGCGCTACGCTACAAATTACAAGATCGTGACGATGTATATGCGGTAGCACCTAGTCCAATAGGGGCAACCATTGCGGCGGTTTTACCGAACTCACCTGCTGAGAAAATGGGGTTATTGACTGGCGAAGTGATCAAAAAAGTAAACGGTCGCGAAGTACAAACAGAACGTGAATTGTATGAGGCGCTTCAAGTAAATGCCGCACATTGTAAACTGGAAGTGCTCGATCATAAAAAAGAGCTTCGCTTAACACAACACGTCGTCCATAGTGATGACCACTATCGAATCGGGTTACTGTTAGCGAGGTAAGCAGAAAGCATCTCTTTGAGGAGGGGTGCTTTTTTCTGTTTGAATAGTTGGAAGCGGTCAAAATGGACGTGTATGCGAGCAAAACAGCCGTGTATACGGGCAAAACACAATTGTATCCGGTCAAAATGATGATTTCCATAAAAAACGACGCGAGAATACGCGCCGTTAAATAAATTGTTTTTTCTTAGTCCAACGGTTATAAATGATTTCTACTAGTACCGCAGAAGCAAGTGCTGAGACAATGATGGCCCAACCTGTTGAAAGCCATTCTGTCCAATAAAACATGCAATTTAAACTAGCTGCGATCAGAGCAAGCATCAAGACTTTTCGATTACCACGCATAGATGGCACAAGAAGCCCGATAAACATTGCGTATAGGGCGACTGACATCGCGGCTTGTAAAAACATCGGTAAGTTTGCCCCGATTAAATGCCCAACAGCAGTAAAGACAACCCAGCTACTATAAGCAGCTAAATTGACACCAAAGCCAAATGCCATAGGAAGGCGTTCTTCTTTTCGCGTAGCGAGAACAGAAAAAGTTTCATCTGTTACCCAAAAAGCAAAAAGTCCCTTTGTCCATTTTGGGGCGTGGACCATTTTTTCATTGAGCGCGGCAGACATTAAAAAGTGGCGAATATTGACGATCAACGTATTGAGTACGATAACAAGTGGGTCTACCCCTTTAGAAATCAATGTTAAGCTAATATACTGAGAAGCACCTGCATACACAAAAATGCTCATGGCAGTTGCTTCTAAAATAGAAAGTCCGGTCGTTTTTGCGAGTAAGCCAAATGTTAAGGCAACAGGAAAATACCCGATAGCAATAGGCATACCCGCTTTTAGACCGGAGAAAAAATGAAGGTCTTTCAATGAATCCAACTCCTTAGATTACGCTAGTACTAAACTGTAAATGGCTAATGCTACGATCGCACCAAGTACGACGAAAATCACATTGGCACCTGCATAAGCAATGCCAAATGCGACAACAGCTCCTAATATCCCGAAGAAATAATCGCCTTCTTGGATATAAAAAATAGCTGGAAATATGAGTGCGCCTAAAATGGCAAAAGGAATATTTCGTAAAATGCCAGATAAAAAGGGCGGCAATTCGATCCCCTGTAAAAAGGTTAACGGAATGGCCCTTGGTATATATGTAACAAGTGTCATACCTAAAATCATCCACCAATATGAAATCCCCATGTATTACTCCCCCTTTGGTTGCTTTTTCTTGTTGAAAAGGTTAAAAATGAATACAAAAAAGAAACGTGCGAAAACGAAGTGCTGTTATTATGAATAAAATATAGCGCCTCTGTGCAATGATATTAACAGTGAAACCAAATGTTATGAAAAGGCGTTCTTGTTAATGAATTACACAAGGTTATTTTGCTGTGCGTTTACTGACAAACGATAGCAAAAAAAGATATTTCAACTATTAACAATGCTTTTGCACGTATTATAATAATATTTAGAAATTTAAGATAGTACAAGAGGGAATTAGATTTGGGGTGGTGTACATGTTCGATTGGCTGACAATTGAAAACATAGAAGAAGTAGAAAAGTATTATCGAACATTGGGGCCGCTTGTCGGAGTGTTGTTACCATTTATTGAATCATTTTTGCCGTTTTTACCGCTCGTTGTTATTGTTGTAGCAAATGCCAATGCATTCGGTTTATTTTTGGGATTTATTTTATCGTGGCTTGGGACAGTGCTAGGGTCATATGTCGTATTTTTAATTGTTCGGAAATTCGGTAGACATCCAAAGCTGCATTTCTTTACGCAAAGTAAACGTGTAAAGAAATTGATTACATGGGTCGATATGAACGGGTTGAGCCCGCTTTTTGTCCTGTTATGCTTCCCATTTACTCCATCTGTTTTAGTGAATATCGTAGCGGGGCTTTCCAATATTCGAAAGCATTTTTATTTAGTAGCGGTTATACTAGGGAAAATGGTAATGATTTTTGTTATGAGCTTTGTGGGACATGATCTTACCGCGTTAATCCGCAGTCCAATCAAACTAGTGCTAGCAGTTGTGGTCATTTTCCTTTTATGGCTGTTTGGCAAAGCAGTGGAAGTTCGTTTAAATAAAAGAGTAGAAAGAGATTTACGAAATGCAGAGAGGAAAGAGCACGGCGGTGAAGTGTAACCGCCGTGTTTATTTTTTGGGGGAAATGGCAAGTAAAAAGGGATATTAGGCAAGTAAATTTAAAAACATCGCAGGACTGTTCGATTGTGTGCTAGGTTTTTGTATGGAAGATAAGAAAGTATAAGTTTTTCTAGTATGAACTTTTTTAATCCACACACGAACATGTATTCTGAGGTACAATAGAAGCAACTATATTTAAGGGGGGATTGCCTTGTCATTACGCATCATTTCGGGGCGTGCAGGTGTAGGAAAAACGACTGCTATCCATCAAGAAATTATTGATGATTTAAAACAGCATCCGTTAGGGCATCCGATTTTCATCATCGTACCAGATCAGATGTCTTTTACAACGGAGCATGATTTAACAAATAAATATGATGTGCGTGGGATTATGCGTGCACAAGTATTAACATTTAAGCGCTTGGCTTGGTTTATTTTGCAAGAGACAGGCGGGATTGCGAAGGAACGAATCGATAGCTTCGGTTATCGCATGTTATTACGCCGCATTTTAGAGGAGCATAAAGAAGAGTTTCAGTTATTCCGGCAAGCAGCAGGGAAGCGAGGTTTTACTCAGGAAGTTGAAATGCTACTGCGAGAGTTTAGCCAATACGATATTACGAGTGAATCTATCGTGCTGCTCATTGCAGAATTAGAGCAAGTTAAAGCCTCGCATACATTGATTGCGAAACTGAAAGACTTCCACATTATTTTACGCGAATTAGAAGAACGCATTGGCGATAGTTATGTAGATGGGGAAGGGTTTTATCCTATTTTAGTGGAGCAGCTTCAACATTCATCGAAAATAAAAGAAGCGCATATTTACATTGACGGTTTTGTTATGTTTACAAAGCGTGAATTGGCGATTGTTCAACAGCTGCTTGCTTTAGCAAAGCGTGTCACCATTGTACTGCCATTTGATGATATAGCTGCGGCGACACAACCGGAAGCGTTATTTCACCGTGCTGCGTTTTCGTATGACAAATTGATTCAAGAAGCAATGCAACTAGGGGTTGAGGTAGAACCACGTGTGCATTTAGAACATACATTTCGTTTTACAAATGACGATTTACGGCATATTGAAAAACAGTTTCATGCACCTGTTCCTGTACAAAAACAGGCAATTGGCTACGTACAAATTATGGAAGGGGCCAATCGCCGCGCTGAGGTGCAAGGGATTGCGCGGGAAATACTTCGACTCGTGCATGAGGAAGGGATTCGTTATCGTGATATAGGGATTATGTATCGGCAAGCAGATGTGTATAATCCGATTATTCAGACGACATTTGCGCAGTACGACATTCCATTTTTCTCGAATGAAAAGCGACCGATGCTCCATCATCCGTTAATTGAGCTTACTCGTTCTGCGCTTGAAGTGATTCAATCGAATTGGCAATATGAACCGATTTTCCGCGGGGTAAAGACCGATTTATTTTTTCCGTTAAATAGCCATATGGATACGATGCGAGAGCAGGTAGATCAACTAGAGAATTTTGTCATTGCAAAAGGGATTCAACACAATCGTTGGAAAGAAGATAAGTTCTGGGTGTACAAGCGTTTCCGAACATTAGAAAAATTAGGGACGGTACAAACGTCAGCAGAGGCAGAGATGGAGCAGTTACTTCATCATGCCCGTGATATGATTCGCACCCCACTGCTTGTATTAGAGAAAAAAATAAAAGCGGCCGAAAATGGCTTAGAGCTGGCAAAAGCCATTTATGAATTTATCGATGATTTACAAGTATATGAAAAGCTCCAAGCATTAAAAGAGCAGGAATTAGAAGAGGCTGTATTTGAGTTCGCCAGTGAACATGACCAAGTATGGAATGGTTGGGTCAATGTATTAGATCAATTTGCGCTCATGTTTGGTGATCAACAGATTGCGCTAGAAGATACGATGCAAGTGTTAGAAGAAGGGTTCGATGCGTTAGAGTTTTCAAATATTCCGCCGAGTCTCGATGAAGTAACGGTGGCCACTGTGGAGTTCTCCCGTTTTGATAATATGAACGTCGTATTTGTCATCGGTGTGAATGATGGTGTATATCCAATGCGTATTGATAAAGAAGGGTTGATTAGTGATGCTGAGCGTGAATACTTTGATGCCATTGACTATGAGCTAGCACCGAACTCTCGCAGTAAATTGCTGCAGGAGGCATTTTTAATCTATCGTGCCATGTCTTCACCGACGGATCGACTTTATCTCACGTTCCCAAGTGCAGATGAGGAAAGTAAGGGGTTGTTGCCATCGCTGTATATTAACCGGTTACACAAACTGTTTGAGGTGGATGGTCAGCGGACATTGCCACATACGCGCATTTATATCGATCCCATTGAAGAGTTAGAGAAAGAACAGGTTTTGCATTATTTACGCCATCCAAGTCCTGCGGTTGCTTACTTAACAATGCAATTAAAACATGCGGAAGTGAACGGGGAATTGGCAGAAGAGTGGGTTGCATTGCAGGCATTTTATGAGCGTCATCCGACATGGCAGGAAGTACTGCACGATGTCACGAAGCCGCTGTATAAGAAAAATGTGGCGGAAACATTAGTAGATGAAAATACAGCGGCTCTGTACGGGGAGGAATTATCAGCGAGTGTTTCACGTATTGAGCAATTTTTCCGTTGTCCATTTGCTCATTTTACATCGTACGGTCTTCGCTTAGAGGAACGAAATGAATATAAGCTGGAAACATTTGCGATGGGGGATTTATTCCATGAAGCGCTTCGAACGATTTTAACGAGTCAGGACGAACCGCCAAAAACATATAGCGAATGTTTACAACAAGCGCGTATGACGGTGGAGCCTTTAGTAGGGGTGTTTTCCTATAGTATTTTAGAAAGTAGTTCGCGTTATATATACATTAAAGAAAAGTTAATTCGTGTTGTCGCTCGTACATTATTTGCATTAACAGAGCATGCAAAGGTGTCCAAGTTTAAGCCAATTGTACATGAAAAGCCGTTTGGGAAGCGGGATGATAAAGCGGTACAAGAGGAAGAACAAGCATTGCCCGCACTTGAAATTGAACTAGACAACCGGCGCAAAATGATTTTACGTGGCCAAATCGACCGGATCGATGCTTATGAAGAAAAAGACGCGGTGTATTTACGGGTTGTCGATTATAAATCATCAAGCCGCGATATTGATTTAAATGAGGTATATCACGGGCTTTCTTTACAATTATTAACGTATTTAGATGTCGCAATAAAAAATGCATCGTTGTTATTACCAAAAGCAGAGAAAGAGATTATTGTCGCCCCGGCCGGTATGTTATATGTTCATGTGCATGATCCGCTGATTCGTTTAGAGGAAGTGGTGGATGAGCAAATTCGTGAATTAAGCCGTCTGGAAAAGTATCGGATGAACGGACTTGTCACGAGTGATATTGATATTTTAGAGGCGATGGATAGCGACTTACCGGAAATAAAAAAATCAAATGTTATCCCGGTTTCATTAACATCAAAAGGACTAGGGGCGCACTCAAAAGTCGTCGATGACACAGCGATGCCAGCGTTGCAGCAGTTTGTCATTGAAAAACATAAGGAAGCAGGCAATGAAATCTTTGCTGGGAAGACAACGATTTCACCATTCCGCTTAAAGAAAAAAACGGCCTGTGACTATTGTAGTTATAAAGCAGTTTGCCAGTTTGACCCAAGCGATGGTACGCAGGCTTATGAAGATTTGAGCGCGCAAAAGCCAAACCAGATTATTGAAAAAATAAAGAAGGAGTGTGGATTACATGATTCCAACGAAGCCGAGTGAAGCGATGTGGACGGATGAGCAGTGGAAAGCGATATACGCTGAAGGACAAGATATATTAGTCGCAGCAGCTGCCGGTTCAGGGAAAACAGCGGTGTTAATCGAGCGTCTTATTCAAAAAGTACTTGCCCCAGCAGATAAACGGATTGATGTAGACCAATTGCTCGTTGTTACATTTACAAACGCTTCCGCAGCTGAAATGCGAAATCGAATGGCAGAAGCGCTCGAAAAGGCGATTGCTAACGATCCGCATAATCAGTTTTTACGCCGTCAATTAAGCTTGATTGGAAAAGCCCAAATTTCAACACTGCACTCATTCTGTTTAGCGATTTGTCGCCAGTATGCGTATATGATTGACCTTGATCCGGGGTTTCGTATTGCCAGTCAGGATGAGGTAGCGTTACTTCGTGATGATGTCTTAGCGCAAGTGTTAGAACGTGCTTACGGAGAAAAAGAAGAGACGTTAACACAAGAAGAAGTATATCGGTTAGTGGATAGCTTTACGTCTGACCGAAGCGATCAGCAAATTGAAAAACTCATTGAGCAATTATATGAAATGTCACGTGTACAGCCTGACCCGTATGCATGGCTTCGTACATTGCCAGATGCGTATCATTTAGCGGAAGATGTAACGGTAGATGATTTACCGTTTGTACAAGAACTAAAAAAATCAATCGAACATACACTTATTGCTGCACATAAAAGTTTGCAAGAGATGCAAAAGTTTGCGACTCCCGCATTTGGCTTAACAGCGTATGCAACAGTGGCAACGGAAGAAGAAGCGTTTGTACGCGTAGCGCTAGAGAAAATGCAACACGGAACATGGCAAGACCTTTACGACCATATGCAAAAAGCCAATTGGGTGCGTATGCCGACGGTGAAAAAAGCGGATAATGCCGACGAATATGCAAAAAAGGTGGCGAAAGATAATCGTGACCGTGCCAAAGACTTAGTTAAAACGATAAAGGATACATTCTTTGTTCGCAGTCCCGAACATTTAGTCAAAGAAATTCGTGACATGAAACCGATTATCGAAACGCTCGTGGCCTTAACGATTGCGTATAGTGAAGCGTTTAAACAGGCGAAGCTTGAGCGAGGGTTAGTCGATTTCTCCGATTTAGAGCATTATGCGCTCGAAATTTTAACGGAAAAACAGGAAGATGGACTGACGGCTTCTGCAGTAGCACTTGATTTCCAAGCCCGTTTTAAAGAGGTGCTTGTCGATGAGTACCAGGACGGTGCGACACGTTGCTAATTGAAAAGATTAGCCACTAACAAATGTTAGGAGAACTAAGAATCAGAAGAGTCGAATGATGGGGTAACGCCCTGAAAGGCTCGCCTAATCCTCCGAATAGCGTCATTTTGTGCAATCAAAGTGGGGTTATAAGCTCGGTGAAGACAGTTGAACATCACCCTAATCGAAAGAAGGAAAGCGGAATAGAGGTATTCTGTGTGATGGATAGACTGGGGATCTAGAAGAGAGTCCATGGTTAGAATTTAGATGAACACTCATCTAATGACGAAATTTCGAATGTACGGCTCTAGAGGTACAGCTGTTCGAAAGGGCAGTCCAACATTGGTTGGGTTAGTGAGGTGGAGTAAAATTCGTCTTTATGAAACACCTTATGATGTTATAGGCATCATCTAGCTAACGGGGCTAAAGAAATGACCTAAAGATTCTGTATGTACAGATATGATTCTTGGAACGTGGGAAGCTGGTTACGTGGAGAGATTGCACTCGATGAAACGGTATGAGGGAAAGCGTATTTGTATAACCTCATTTTAAACACAGTGAAAGTGATGGCACAGTACCAGTGAAGCCGTGATAATAAGCGGTGAAGGGATAGCCATTAGTCAGTTGATGGAACACTAAACCAACATTTTATATGTTCAGGTTCGAGTATGACTAAGAGAAATGGAATCACGGAAATCTCACTACAAAATGGTGAGGTGAGGAAGTTGACTGAAACAACTTTGAGTCTTCACGTTAGTAAATGAGCTAAGAGTCAAAGTTGGAAATGAAATGTTAGTTTAAGAGCCAGTAACTGATGGAACGCCGTATGAGGGGAAACTCTCACGTACGGTGTGAATGGGGGGAAAAGCAGGAGATGATTTCAAATGCTTACCTATCCATATTCAACATGCTACAGGAAACGATTTTACAGCTGGTCAAATCGGGCGGGGAATCGGATGGGAACCTATTTATGGTGGGCGATGTAAAACAAAGTATTTACGCCTTCCGCCTCGCAGAACCGCGCCTATTTTTGCGCAAATATAAGGAGTTCATGCCAAACCCGAATGAGACAGGAATGAAGATTGACTTAAATGCCAACTTCCGAAGCCGTCAAGAAGTATTAAATAGTACGAACTATGTATTTTCGCAAGTGATGGATGAGAAAGTCGGCGAAATTAATTACGATGATAAGGCGGCGTTAAAATTCAGCGCAAGCTATACGCCTGAAAATGTGCCAGTAGAACTGGTCATTTTAGATGAATCGAATGCAAATGATACCTCTTATCAAGAGGATGCAACAGAAGAAGAGCAAGAAATAGAAGAGATCGGTCGTGCACAGCAAGAAGCGCGTTATATTATTAAGCGTATTCAGCATATGATCGATTCAGAGTATCCAGTGTATAATCCGAAAACGAAAGAGTCGCGCCCGATTCGTTATAGCGATATTGTCATTTTGATGCGCTCGATGAAATGGTCGGCGGATTTAGCAGAGGAATTTAAAGCAGCAGGGATCCCGTTATATGCAGAATCGGCAAAAGGTTATTTTGATGCACTTGAAGTAATGATTATGCTGAATTTATTAAAGGTCATCGATAATCCGTATCAAGATATTCCGTTAGCATCGGTGCTCCGTGCGCCGTTTATTGGGCTAAATGAAAATGAATTAGCAGAAATTCGTTTAGCTAAACGCAACGTACCGTATTATGAAGCGTTAAAAACCTATTTAGCTAATGGAGCACAGTCGATGCGTGTGGAGACCCGAAAGAAGCTCGAGCAATTTATGCATCAGCTAAGCGATTGGCGTAGTGCGGCTCGTCGCGGTTCACTAGCCAATTTAATTTGGGATATTTATTTGAAGACACATTATTATGAAATGGTCGGTGCGATGGCAAATGGGAAGCAACGTCAAGCGAATTTACGCGCGTTACATGACCGTGCCCTCGCCTATGAAAAGACATCGTTCCGCGGGCTGTTTCGTTTCCTTCGTTTTATTGACCGCATGAAATCGCGTGGAGATGATTTGGGTATTGCCAAATCGATTGGTGAAGCGGATGACGTGGTCCGTTTAGTGACGATTCACTCATCGAAAGGGCTGGAGTTCCCAGTTGTTTTTGTCGCAGGGATGTCAAGTAAGTTCAATATGCAAGATTTTAATGGCTCGTATTTGTTCGACCAAGACTTTGGAATGGCCGTAAAAGCGATTGACCCTGAGCACCGCATTGTCTATACATCGCTTCCTTATTTAGCGATGAAAGAGAAGAAAATTGCGAAAATGAAGGCAGAGGAAATGCGTATTCTATATGTGGCGATGACTCGTGCCAAAGAAAAGCTTGTCATGGTCGGCTCCGTGAAAGATTGGGAGAAGACGAAAGAAAAGTGGGAAGCATTGCAGGAATTGCCGAGCGATGCCATTTTACCAGACTATCTTCGTGCAGGGGCAAGCAATTATTTAGACTGGGTAGGTCCTGCGGTAGCGCGTCACAACGACTTCTTAACGTTATCGATTACGGAAGATGTACCACAAGCAGAGATGCTCACAGATGCTTTATGGCAAGTGACGGTACTTTCAAATGCCAAGTTCCGTGCGAAAAAAGAAGGGGAAGAAGTAGTAGTACAAGAAACCGAAAAGCGAGAGCCAGATGAAATGCTTGTGGAGGTATTAACGAAACGCTTTACAGCTGAATATCCATATCAACAGGCAACGATGAAGAAGTCTAAAACATCTGTATCCGAAATAAAACGTTATGAGGCACTGCAGCAGCAAGAAGACGATCAACCAACGCCCCACTTGTTGAAACGTTCGATAGCAATGCTCGCAAGACGCCCTCTATTTATGCAGGAAAAGAAAATGTCCAGTGCAGAAATCGGCACAGTAGTCCATGCCGTCATGCAGCATGTACCACAACAAGGGTTTGCGAGTGTACAAGAAGCAAACGCATTTTTACAACAATTAGTGGACCGAGCGATACTACGTGAACAGGAAGCGGCTGTGATGGAGATGGAAGATGTGATGGAATTCTTTGCTTCGTCGATTGGCGAACGCTTTAAACAAGCGACAGCGATGCTACGTGAAGTACCGTTTACATTAAGCCGTGTTGATCAGGATGGTGATGCGCAAATTGTTCAAGGGGTGATTGACTGCCTGTTCCGTGATACAGAAGGGCGCTGGGTACTACTGGATTATAAGACAGATAAAATTCGTCCGCCTTTTGATGTGGAGCCGAAATTAACAGAAGAGATGAGTAATCGCTATCGTTTACAATTATCGATTTATGCAGAAGCGATTGACGTCATTAAGCATATCCAAGTAGATGAGAAAGTGTTGTATTTATATGATATTGGGGAATGTATAAGTATGTAAGTTTTACAGCGTGCTACGATCGTGGCACGCTTTTTCATGGATAACGGGGTTCGCATAAGCAAGATATATATTAACTTAAAACTATGGATATTGAACAGTTAAAAAGCCACGGTATCCGGTCAAAACAACCGGGCATGAGTAACACAACCTTATTTAATCAAAATCCTACAGTGAAAAGCATTTATTTTTAGTCGAAATGTAAGCAAATGAGACGATGAGCTTACAATATGGAGGCTGATTTTTAAAGTCAATCGTTATGGCTGGAACATTAAAATGCACATAGAGTAATGCACACTATTTGGTGCAAGTGTTGTTTTTCTAATAAGAAATTATGTGCCAATTAAACCATTACTTCTATTTTTAACATTTATGTGAAGTGAACCAAGTCTCTACGTTTTACGTTTAATCTATTGTAAGATAAAGGATAGTAAAGGAGGTTTTCGATTGAATTTTCAACCAACACAACTAAATGAACGTGTCACCACTATTGATATGATCCGAGGGTTTAGTTTGTTAGGGATACTACTCGTGAATATTTTTGGATTTTATTTACCTCAACCTTACATTATGTTAAACGAGTGGTTTACCGAAGCGATTGATATCATGTGGCATCAGGCGTTAGATATTTATGTGCAAAGTAGCTTTTATCCATTATTTTCAATGTTGTTTGGATATGGGTTAGCGATGCAGTATATGAAGGCACAGCGCGTGGGTACGAACTTTTATAAATTTGCCCCGAAGCGTCTACTCATTTTATTTGTTGTAGGGATGCTACATGCGCTACTGCTATGGTGGGGCGATATTATTGCAATGTATGCTTTTTGTGGATTTTTTGTCATTGCACTTATGCGCAAAAACAGCAGGGTGTTATTAACAATTGCAATCATTTTACAGATGCTCATGCACGGCCTTTATATATTGCTGTTTAGCATGCAAGGCATATTAAATGACGAGATGACTGAGACAGCAGTAGATATCCAAAGGGTACAAAATGCCATTACCGCTTATGCGACAGGTGGATACATAGATGCGTTTATGCAACGGTTACAGGATTTATCTATGCAGATGAGCTTTTTTGCGTGGTTTAGTTCGTTATTTATGATTTTACCGTTTATGCTCATGGGGGCCGCTGCAGCGAAATGGCGATTAATCGAACGCGCAAAAGAATTAAAAGGATTATGGATTACGCTGGCGATTGTGGCAACAGCAGTTGGGTTATTTATTAAAAGTGCACCAACGACATTTTCATATACGTATTTACTGTATTATGTAAAAGTTTATGTAGGTGGACCGATTCTTTCGGTAGGGTATATCGCTATTTTCGTCGTGCTATGTTCCGTTCCAGCTATTGTCAAGGTATTATCACCACTTGCTAAAATCGGGCGCATGTCGATGACGATGTATATTTTACAATCTGTCATTTGTACGACGATCTTTTATAATTACGGCTTTGGCCTTTACGGGAAAATTGATGTGCCAACAGCTGTGTACATTGCATTAGGTATTTTTGTTGTACAAGTCATTTTAGCGGAACTATGGCTATCGAAATTTAAGCAAGGCCCACTTGAAGCAGTGGTGAAGAAATTAACTTATAGAAAAATGTATTCAGAAAAGTGAGGAAATTTCTGAAGGTTTGATGTATGATGTAGAAAAAAGAAGGAGCGCTTTAACACTATGAAACTATTATCGTTTAAGCTAGACGGAAAAGTAAAATTCGGACCAAAAGTAAAAAAAGAAGAAGCCGTATGGGACGTTTTAAAAATTCAGGAGGAGTTAAATGTTCTCCCATCATTCCCGTCTACGATTATTGACGGTATTTCACTAGGTTTCGACTTTGTAGAAAAGATGCGTAAATTAGTCGAAGCAGCTAAACAAAGCGATAAAGTCGAAGCATTTAAGTATACATTTACAGAAATTGAGTGGCTTGCCCCAATTCCGCGTACACCGAAAAATATTTTGTGTGTCGGAAAAAATTACAATGAGCACGCAGTGGAGATGGGCGCAGACAAAGCACCTGAAAATATTATGATTTTCACGAAATCACCAACAGCGATTGCAGCAGATGGCATGACGTTACCAATTCATGCAGATAAAACAGATTCACTTGATTATGAAGGGGAATTAGCAATCGTCATCGGGAAGCGTGGTCAAAATATCCCGAAAGCGATGGCGTTTGATTACGTTTTCGGTTACACAATTGGTAATGACCTTTCAGCACGGGATTTGCAATACCGTCACGGTCAGTTCTTCTTAGGAAAAAGTTTAGATGGTACATGCCCACTTGGACCATATCTTGTATCAAAAGATGAGATTCCAAATCCACAAAATCTTTCAATCGTAACGAAGGTGAATGGGGCATTACGTCAAAATGGTTCAACGAAGGATATGATGTTCTCCGTAGTGGATATTATTTCGATTGTCTCGCAATATGTCACGCTTGAGCCAGGAGATGTGATTTTAACAGGTACTCCAGTAGGCGTAGGAAAAGGTATGAATCCACCGCAATATTTAAAAGCTGGCGATGAAGTGAAAGTATCCATTGAAGGAATCGGTACGTTAGTAAATCGTTTTGAATAGTTTAGGAGAGAGTCGCTCAAGGGGCGGCTCTTTTTGATGGGGAATTTGCGTGGCAAGAGATTTTGCTTGGATCGGTTTTCTTTTTGCCCGTTTGTGATGTTGTTTTGCTCGTATACATAAATCTTTTGCTCGGATAGATTATTCTTTTGCCCGTATACGATGTCAATTTGCCCGTATATAATAACGTTTTGCTCATATAGGGACTTCTCTAACTATAGACCTTTTTTTGACACAAATTTCAGCTTACTATATACGTGTCAAAATCGTATTCATTGAATCACATAATCTCACATGGTAGGATATAGCATGTAAAGAAAAAGTATGAGGTGGGGACAATATGAGCTTTTTAACAAGTAGTACGCATCTACACATTACAACTTGGGTAGTGGCATTAATTCTATTCTTTATCGCTGCTGTTTCAGCGAAGAAGTTAACGGGCGTACAAATGGTATTACGCGTTATGTATATTTTAATCATCATTACGGGTGGTGCTCTATTTATGGAGTACCGTGATATGATTGCTAGTATGAATAATGGTAGCGGTATGACATATGATATGAAAGTGTTATTCGGTATTCTTGTCATTGGCTTTATGGAAATGATTTTAGCGCGCAAAAACAAAGGGAAGTCAGTTAATATGTTCTGGGTCCTATTTGCAATCGTCTTCTTCGTCACATTATATTTAGGTTTAAGTGGCGGAATTGGCTTGAAGTTATTCTAAGCGAAATAGCTCTGGGGATTTTTTCTCCAGAGCTTTTTAGTTGTCACTGATTTGACGAATATTCACATCTTTATTTAGCAAAACTTTATCCATAGGGGCTGAAAGTTTGGTAAAATGACGATGGATTGGTTTGAGGGAGAGGATTAATTTGAAATTTAAAAAATGGATTAGTACAGCTGCCGCGAGTATGCTGTTAGCAACTAGCTTATTTGTAACCCCTATGCAAGCCGAGGAAACTCGTACTATTGCAGACGAAAGTATATATGATGTGTTAGTAGACCGTTATTTCAACGGTTCAGGTAAAAATGATGAACAAGTAAATACACAAGATCCGACGCAATTTGCGGGTGGAGATTTTATTGGATTAGTCAGCCGAGGCGATCAAATTGTCAAACAGGGCTATACGATTGTATCGATTGGGTCTATTTTTGCGACAGAAAAATACGATGGTTCTATGCCAACTAGTTATACAGCGTTAGAACCTCATTTTGGGACAGCGGAAGAGTTAACAACCGCGATAGATTATTTTCATGATAAAAACATCAAAGTAATGGTAGATTTCCCATTATCGAATGTGAGTGCCAATCATGAGTGGGTGAAGAATGCCGGATGGGTTGTTTCAACAGCTAATGGGCAGGCGCAATTCGATTTAGCAAATCCAGATGTACAAGCGGCTTTAAAGGCAGCGCTTGTTGAATTTGTGTCGGCTTATGATTTTGGTGGTGTACGCCTCACAAATATAGACGGTGCGAGTGAAGCGTTTTTAAATGAGTTAATTGCAGCAGTGAAAGCAGTAGATGACACAATCTATGTGATTGCAAATGGTGAAAGTACTGCGAATTTTGATGCTGATTTCCATGAAGATACACATAGTTTATTCAAAGAATCATATAAAGATGTGGATTTAACAGCTGAACATGTCACAAAATATGCAACAAGTGGCGATAAACCATCACAGCTATTTATCGATTCGATTTGGACAAATCGCTTTACATATGATGTGATGGAAGGTGGTAATAAGTATCCACCAAACCGCTTACCATTAGCATTGACTGCTACTTTATTAATGCCAGGTGTAGCTGTTACACAGTACGGAACTGAAATCGGTATGAACGGTGAGGTAGGTCCAGAATCACATCAATATTATAATTTTAAAACAGATGAAGAATTAGTGGACATGATTGCTAATGTTCAATCATTGCGTAATCAATCATGGACTTTACGTAATGGTGAATTTAACGTATTAAAAAATGAAGATGGATTTTTAGCATTTGAGCGTAAATCAGATGAGGAACATTGGATTATTGTCATTAATAATACGAGTGTAACGAATCGTGTAAACTTATCAGCTGATGTAATTGGTGAAGATAAAGAACTGCGTGGCATGTTTGAAAGTGATATTATCCGTGTGAATAAGAATGGTGATTATCCGATTATTTTAGACCGTGAAATGTTTGAAATGTATCAGGTTATTGACAAAACAGGCATTAATATATCCTATATGATCGCATTGGCTGGCGTGTGGATTTTATTTACAGCCTTTATCATTATTATTGTAAAACGTGGACGTAAGCGCCAAGAATCATAAAAAGAAAAACGATTTCGGACCATTGTGCCGAAATCGTTTTTTTTGTTTTCTTGTATTCCTAAGAATATTGCAAATTTACGAATCTATTAAAAAAGATAGAAAATCACACCAGCATGAACATTACAATTGAAGTTAAAAGGATTTATGGTATAGGAGTTGTCTAACAAGTAGACGTCATAACGTTAAATTCAGAAAACCTTGTTAATACATTTATTATTAAGGACATACATAGTATTAACTAAAATTGATATGTCTAGAAGTTAAATAGTCATTCATTTAAGAGAGTGAAGGTGAAAAAATATACAAAATCATTTAATTTTATACATCTGAATATATAGTTTGAACTTTTTTTAGAATATCAATTTCCTGTATAGATAAAATTGTTTACTAAAAGAATGTTTCTTCACCAAAATATGTACTTGACCGCACATTCCGTTACGGGCGGACGCTTTCCGCGGGCGAGGTCGAGCCTCCTCGTCGCTCATTCTTCGCTCCTGCGGGGTCTCAACTTTCTCGCTTTTCCCGCTGGAGTCGCCGCCCTTCACTCCATGTGCTTTTAGAGTTTTCCCCTTTTTAATCAAGAACATATTTTGATATTGAGCCAAAAGAATAGCTACATTTTTCTTGGATATGCTATTAATTTAGAGTGTTAAAGCATTTTTTTTTAAAATAACCATTTGAAAAGATTGAAAGTTCAAATCTGTATATTATTTCAGGATAATTATGATTGTGTATATTGAAGAAGGCTATTTTAAAAATGTATAATTCAAAACCATATAAATAATATTTAAGGTTACGAAATATTCGAGAAGTGAAGTGAAATTCGAATGGGTTTTACAAATATAATTTTCTGAATTTACAGATCTATAAATGTTTTTTGAAAGGAGTAACAACTTGAAAACGTCAGAGGAACTTTTAAAGATTAACGATTTACATACAGCCTTCCGAATTGGTGATACGTATTTTAATGCGGTGGATGGCGTTTCCTTTACATTGCGTAAAAATGAAATTTTAGCCATTGTAGGAGAGTCAGGTTGCGGAAAAAGTACGTTGGCAACATCAATTATTGGCTTGCATGATCATAATAAAACACGTGTTCAAGGTGAAATACTGTTCAAAAATAAAAATTTAGCGCGTATGACAGAAGAAGAGTTCAATGAAGTGCGTGGTCTAGAGATTGGTATGATATTTCAAGATCCACTTTCTGCTTTAAACCCATTAATGCGTATCGGAGAGCAAATTGAAGAAGGCTTAATTTATCATACGAATTTAACGAAGGAGCAACGTCGCGCACGTGTACGTGAGCTTTTAGGTCAAGTAGGTATCCCCAATCCTCCACGTGTTGCTAGACAGTTCCCACACCAATTATCGGGCGGAATGCGTCAACGTGTCATTATTGCCATTGCCATTAGTTGTAAGCCACAAATTATTATTGCAGACGAACCGACAACAGCACTTGATGTAACGATTCAAGCCCAAATTTTAGATTTACTCATTGAGCTACAACAGGAAACAGAAGCAGGGATTATTTTAATTACACATGACTTAGGTGTTGTCGCTGAAGTAGCGGATCGTGTAGCTGTGATGTATGCAGGACAGATTATTGAATTAGCACCAGTCGAAGAGCTATTTACCAATCCGAAACACCCATATACGCGCTCGCTATTTAACTCGATTCCACAAATGAATAGTCAAGATGAAAAATTGAATGTCATTGAAGGGATTGTGCCTTCGTTAATGAAACTACCACGTACAGGCTGCCGATTTGCGCCACGTATTTCGTGGATTCCACAGTCAGCACACGAGGATCACCCACAGTTACATGAGATTTCAGCAGGTCATTTCGTTAGATGTTCATGTTATAAATACTTTTACTTTAAAGGCGAAGAAGGAGGACGAACATCATGAGTTTTATGCAAATTAATGATTTACAAGTCCATTACCCCATTCGCGGCGGATTTTTTAATCGAGTAGTGGATCATGTTTATGCTGTGGATGGCGTGACGATGGAATTTGAACGAGGCAAAGCATATGGTTTAGTGGGAGAATCTGGTTGTGGCAAATCGACAACGGGGAAATCGATTATTGGTTTAGAAAAGATTACATCAGGGGCTATTATGTATGAAGGTGAAAACGTTACCAATCGTCGCCGTGATCGAAATTCAGCTTATAACCGTGATATTCAAATGATTTTCCAAGATTCCACGTCAGCAATGAACCCACGTAAACGTGTGCAAGACATTTTAGCCGAGCCCATTCGTAATTTTTTAAGTTTAACACCACAGGAAGAGTCAAAAAAAATTAGTGAGTTATTGGCCATTGTCGGGATGCCAGAAGATGCAAAATTAAAATACCCCCATGAGTTTTCAGGGGGTCAAAAGCAACGTCTGGGGATTGCTCGTGCGATGGCGACAAATCCTAAATTAATCATTGCAGATGAACCCGTATCAGCGCTTGACTTATCTGTACAAGCACAAGTGCTAAACTTTATGAAGGATATTCAACATGAATATGGCTTAAGTTATTTATTCATTTCACATGACCTTGGGGTCGTAAAGCACATGTGTGATTATATCAACATTATGTATAAAGGTCGCTTTGTGGAAACAGGTACGAAGCATGAAATTTATAATAATCCACAACATATTTATACGAAGCGATTATTATCTGCCATTCCGGATATTACACCGACTGGGCGTGAAGAACGTAAACGTGAGCGTATTGAAGTGGAGCGCCATTACCAGAAGGAACATGCGAAGTATTTTGATGACAATGGTCGGGTATTTGATTTAGTACCTATTTCAGCTACACATTTTGTAGCGGCTACATCTTCAACTGCACAAGTGAAGGAGGGAATCTAATATGTGGAAAACGATAGTGCGACGTTTTTTAATTATGATTCCGCAATTGTTTGTTTTAAGTTTAATTATTTTTGTTATGGCGCAGTTTATGCCAGGTGATCCATTCACTGGAGCAATTACTCCGGAAACGGACCCTGCTCGTATTGAAGAATTACGTGAACAAGCCGGTTTAAATGACCCGTGGTATCAGCAATACGCCCGTTGGATTGGCAATGCATTCCAAGGTGACTTCGGGGATAGTTATACGTATAAAATTGAAGTGTCCACTTTAATTGGTGAACGTGCAATTAACACGTTTTGGTTGTCGTTACTAAGTGCTATTTTTCTATATGCCATTGCTGTACCGCTAGGGGTATTAGCTGGTCGTTATAATGATTCGTTATTTGATCGTAGTGTTATTTTATATAGCTTTATTAGTTTTGCAATTCCAACGTTCGTATTAGCATTAATTTTCTTATATATTTTCGGCTACCAATTAGGCTGGTTTCCGACAAGTGGCTCAGTTGATGTAACGAAGGAGCCAGGAACATTTGGTTATACGATGAGTAAAATTTATCATATGTTACTACCTGCTATTACGTATGCGGTTTTAGGGACAACGGCTATTATTCAATATTTACGGACAGAAGTTGTTGATGCGAAAACAATGGATTATGTACGTACAGCGCGTAGTAAAGGAATTCCAATGCGTAAAGTATATACACGTCACATTTTCCGTAACTCGTTATTACCAGTTGCAGCATTCTTTGGTTTTACAATTACAGGTTTATTAGGTGGATCGATTTTCATCGAAACTATCTTTGCCTTCCCGGGGATGGGACAACTGTTTATTTCATCAATTGCATCTCGTGACTATAGTGTCATTACGGCACTTGTTATGTTATATGGCTTCTTAGCGTTATTAGGTAGTCTATTATCCGATATTATTATGAGTATTGTTGACCCAAGAATTAGGATTGAATAGACCATACTAATGTTAAGGAGAGGTGAACAACAAGTGGCTAAACAAAATAATACTCAAACAGTTAGCGCTCCTCCTACAGGTACACAAGTCGTATGGAGAGAGTTTAAAAAAGATAAAATAGCGTTATTTTCGCTGATTAGTTTAATGATTGCAATCGTAGGTATTTTCATTTGGGCGACATTTTTTATCGACCAAGATTCGGTCATGCGTATTTCTTTACGCGATAAATTCGCAGAGCCAGGAGCTAAGTACTTATTAGGTGCTGATGCTGGTGGTCGTGATATTTTAGGTCAACTTATTGTTGGTGCACGTAACTCCATCATGATTGCCATTGCCATTACGATGATTACAGGTGTTTTTGGTATTTTAGTAGGTTTAGCATGCGGTTACTTTGGTGGCTGGATTGATAATATGTTCATGCGTATTATTGACTTCTTTATTACGGTTCCATCAACGATGATTATTATCGTATTTATTACTATCGTACCAAAATTAACAGTTACATCTTTTATCCTCATTATGAGTATATTTATGTGGACGGGAACAGCCCGTCTGGTGCGTTCCAAAGCACTTTCTGAAAGCAGGCGTGACTATATTAATGCATCGAAAACGCTTGGTACCAATGACTTCGTAATTATTTTGAAAGAAATGATGCCCAACTTAAGTTCGATTTTAATCGTTGAGCTAACATTAAACTTTGCTGGAAATGTTGGAATTGAAACTGGTTTATCGTATCTTGGATTCGGTTTACCACCATCTACACCATCTCTAGGAACACTTGTAAGTTATGCCAATAACCCGCTTGTTTTATCACAATATTGGTGGGTATGGCTACCGGCTGCGCTAACCATTTTATTATTAATGTTAGGCATTAACTATGTAGGTCAAGCATTACGTCGTGCAGCCGATGCAAAACAACGATTAGGTTAATCATACAAACATAAGGACATGCATTTTAGTCCTTATGCTTACGGTTAATTAACTGAAAAGTAGTTATTTTTAATAAGTACAATAAATAAACTGGTTTATATTTACATACTGTCATAATTACCACATAAAGGTAAGTGTGCTGGGTATAAAAAAGCTGGGTATATGAATATTTTTTCCAGCGTAATAAAAAGGGAGGAAAACAATATGAAGAAAAATTGGTCACTTCTAGCGATGTTACTGGCAGTCCTTTTCATATTAGGTGCATGTAGTAGTAACAAAGATGAAGGTACAAATGATCGTGAGAATACTGCTAAAGAGTTATCGTTCCCGTCATCAATTGAAAACGAAGGTGAAGCAATCAAAGGTGGAACATTAATGGTTGCGATGCAAAAAGATGAGCCATTTCAAGGGATTTTCTCTTACTCACTTTATAAAGATGCATATGATGATTACTTAATGTATTTTGCTTCGAACAAAATCTTCGAAACTGACGGTGACTTCTTAATCACTAACAAAGGGATTGCAAGCTATGAAATCACTTCTCAAGAAGAAGGGAATAATGTCGTAACAATCAAAATTCGTGAAGGCATAAAGTGGTCTGACGGTGAACCGCTTAAAATCGAAGACTTAATTTTACCTTACTATATTATCGGTCATAAAGATTACACGGGCGTACGTTATGATGGGGATTTCAAAAATATCGTAGGTGCTGAAGAATACCACGCTGGTACAGCTGAAACCATTTCAGGTGTAGTAAAAGTGGATGAAACAACATTAGAATTACACTTAAAAGATATTACACCTGGTTTAGCATCAGTTGGTGACGGTCTTTTATACTATGCAGAGCCTAGCCATATTTTAGGTGATGTTCCGGTAGCTAATTTAATTGGAAACGATGCGATTCGTAAAAATCCTGTAACGCTTGGTGCATTTGTGGTGGACAAAGTAGTTGCGGGTGAATCTGTACAATATAAAGCAAATGAACACTACTGGAAAGGTAAGCCCAAATTAGATGGCGTGATCGTAAAAGTAGTACCATCTACTTCTATCGCAAAAGCATTGGAATCGGGTGAATATGATGTAGCTTTAGCATTTGGCTCTTCTAAATATCCTGAAGTAGAAGGGTTAACAAATATTGATATATTAGCACGTCCTGAGCTTTACTATTCTTACTTAGGATTCAAACTTGGTAAATACGATTATGAAAACAGCAAAGTCATTACGGATCTTGAAGGTTCGAAAATGGGTGATGTAAACTTACGTAAAGCGATGGCATATGCGCTTAACATAGAAGAAGTAACAGAAGCATTCTATGAAGGTTTACGTAGCCGCGCGAACGCCATCTTGCCACCTGTGTTCTCTTCATTCCACCCAAGTGATTTAGAAGGATACAACTACGATCCTGAAAAAGCACAGGCATTATTAGATGAAGCTGGTTACAAAGACGTTGATGGGGATGGTATCCGTGAAGATAAAAACGGTCAACCATTTGAAATCAAATTGGCGACAATGTCTGGTGACGACGTGGCAGAACAAATTTCTGCATACTGGTTACAAAACTGGGAAGAGGTTGGTTTAAAGGTAGTATACACAACTGGTCGTACAATCGAGTTCAACTCATTCTATGAAAAAGTACAAGCAGACGACCCAGAAATCGACATCTTCATGGGTGCATGGGGGGTAGCTTCAAACCCATCTCCATCAGGTGTATATGGTGATGTAGCACAATATAACTTCTCTCGTTACACGACTGAAGAATTACAAACAACTTTAGATAACATTGACTCAGCTAAATCATTTGATGCAGACTACCGTGCAGAGCAATTTGCAAAATTCGAAGAAATTATTTTCGAAGATGCTCCTGTAATACCGATGATGTATCGTTTAGAGCTTACGCCAGTGAACAAACGTGTGAAAAACTGGAACGTTGACTTTGCGGACGAAACAATTACAAACTTACAAGATGTTGAGTTAACGGCTGACAAGCCAATTAAATAATAAGCATCAGTAAACGAACAATCCCTTCCTTGCTTTAGGCGAGGAAGGGATTGCTTTATGTTAAATGTAACCGATCAGCAAGGAATTTACCAATACCATCTTCGTTATTGCTCAGTGTAATTTCATTTGCAATGGATTTGAGTTCATCAATCCCATTGCTCATCGCAACACCAATGCCTGCATAATCAATCATTTCTAAATCGTTATCTTCATCACCAAAAGCAATAATACGGTCACGAGGAATTTCTAAATCATGTGCTACTTTTGAGATACCGACTGCTTTATTTAATCCTTTACGAACGATTTCAATAATTGGGAATGGTGCGCCCCATTTGCGATGCTCGATTAGTTCTGCATGCACATCTTGCAGGTGCTTGCGAATAAGGGGGACATTATGTTCATCAGCTTGGATTAATAAGCTTGTTGGGTCTTCTGTTAAGTTAAACTTTAAGTTGCCCGTTGTGACGCGTGGATTCCCCGTATTAAAAATATTTAATAGCGTATCATTTTCATTATGCAAGTATACATCGTCAATTACTTCGGCAATTAAATTTTGATAATGAAATTTATGCACGGAATCTACTACATCATGTACAACGCTCATGGCGATAGGCGAGTGCATCGCGCCCCATGATCGATCGAGTGGATGATGTGTAAAAGCCCCGTTAAAGTTGACGATCGGTGTTGTTAAATTTAACTCACTATAATAGAGCTGGCTTGCACGGAATGGACGACCTGTCGCAATCATCACTTGATGTCCGGCCTCTCTTGCCTTTGCCAGTATTTGTTTTGTATATGGTGAAATGGTTTGGGTATCTGTTAGCAATGTCCCGTCTAAATCTAATACAATTAAATGTTGTTTCATGTAGGAAACTCCTTTCTACGTTCGTTCAATTTTATCGTCTTTTCTTTTCCCTCGTCAAAATATTGTACCCATTTTGACCACAATTTTGATACCCTTGTCATATAAAGTTGGTTGAGGAGTGAATTTATTGTTTGTACAAAGAGAAGTGTGGAACAATATCCCGCTATTACATGTATATAATGAAGAAATAAAACAGGATGCGTCCGTTGTCCTTTTTCTACACGGCTTTATGAGTGCGAAAGAGCATAATCTGCATTATGCATATCATTTAGTAGAGAGAGGTATTCGGGTCATATTGCCCGATGCACCTTTGCACGGAGAGCGCGTTGAAAATGTATCTGAATTGCAAATGAATGCTGCCTTTTGGAAGATCGTTCTAAAATATGTAAAGGAAGTTCAAGAAATTTATGAGACGCTACAAGCCCGTGGTTTTAACGGCAAAATCGGTGTAATCGGTACATCAATGGGCGGCATTACGACAACAGGTTGCTTAAAAAAATATGACTGGATTGATGCAGCAGGGGTGTTGATGGGGGCTGTTAATTATACAGAAATGGCGCAGTTTCAAATAAAACAACTAGAGGAGCAAGGAATGGATGTGCCAATGACGGTAGCGCAACAACAGGCTCTGTTAGACACGTTACAGGAGTATAATGTGACAACGAATCGTACTATTTTTGAGCGTATTCCGGTCGTTTTTTGGCATGGTCAAAAGGATCCAGTTGTCCCGTTTCAAATGACGTATCCATTTTATGAGACACTTGTGCAACAAGGGAAAGCGCAAAAGGTTCGGTACATAGTAGACGAAAAAGCAGGGCATGCTGTATCTCGAGCAGGTGTATTAGCTGTAACAGAATGGCTAGCACAACATTTGGCATAAATCGCAACTTTTGATATGATTACAATACACTATAATGTGAAAGGAAGATACAAGCAATGGCAATCGATCAAGATATGAAAGATAGCATGTTAGGTGCTTTAGAAAATGTAATCGACCCTGAGTTAGGAATTGATATTGTCAACTTAGGTTTAGTATATGATGTAGATTTAAATGAAGAAGGCGTAGCTACTGTAACGATGACGCTGACGTCAATGGGCTGCCCTTTAGGTCCAGTTATCGTTGACCAAGTAAAAACGGCTTTAGGTGAGTTACCGGAAGTAAAAGAAACAGAAGTAAATATTGTATGGCAACCAGCCTGGTCTAAAGATATGATGTCGCGTTACGCGAAGATGGCTTTAGGCGTTCGTTAAAACTAAAAAATCCGCCATGGTGGAATTCAGACAATAGACAAAGTCGATTTTTTCGACTTTGTCTATTGTTTTTTATTTCGTTTTAGAGAAGGAGACAAAAAGGTTTGGATTGTCCAATTCCGCGCCGTTATTAGAAGGCTTGGTTATCTTTCTGGTCAAATTTACAAATGATTTACAAGTTTTTTATATGATATTTACCATGTACACTTGGCACCAAGTTAAGCTAGAAGTGGTAGTGGTACATCGGGATAGGGAAAGGTACAGAAGTAATCAATTAAGTTTTAAAAGTAACGATGAACATGCTTTCTAGTGCAAACATTGGATGAAATGATGCAAGAGGAGTTGTAAAAAAAATCAGTATCACTCTGAGTATAGAAATTTCTATTTTAGATGGACTTGTCGGGGGATACATTACGTTACCGTATCCGAGCAAAAGCCCTTGGTAAACTGTCAAAAAGCTAAGGTATCCGAGCAAAACATCGCTGTATCCAGTCAAAACTAAATTAGCAAAGAAAGAGGCGTGAAAAAGTGAAGAAATTACACCAAGTAAAAAGTGAAATAATGCTTTCAGATGAGCCATCCGTACATGAAACAGCTCAAGTAGCCAATAGTACGGCAGGTGTATATACGTCGGTTGGCGCATTCAATGAAATCGTGGAGTCGCATATTGGGGATTATACATATACGATGGAAAATGTCACGATGAATTATACAGAGATCGGTAAATTTTGTTCCATTGCATCACATGTTTGTATCAACCCTGTAAATCATCCGATGGACCGAGTCACACAACATCATATGACATATCGACGTGTTTCGTATGATTTTGCCAAAACAGATGATCAAGAAATTTTTCAATGGCGACGTGCTCATCGAGTGAAAATTGGTCATGATGTTTGGATTGGTCATGGTGCTATTATTATGAAAGATGTCACAATTGGAGATGGAGCAGTGATTGCTTCAGGTGCGGTTGTAACAAAAGACGTTGAACCATATACCATTGTAGGTGGTGTTCCAGCTAAAAAGATTAAAGATCGTTTTCTAAAAGAGATTGCTGAGAAACTTCAGCAAATTGCATGGTGGGATTGGTCAAGAGAACAGTTAGAAGAACGCTTTGAGGAATTGAATGACTTAGACCGATTTTTAGAGACATACGCTCAATAATTATCGGTACTCATTTTTGATATAAACTTGCAATAGACAAAGTCGATTTTTTCGACTTTGTCTATTGTTTTTTATTGTTACTTTATAACTCATAATGAGTAAATACCTAAACATATATTCTCATTTGAGTAACCGTTGCTTTCCGCTACGGCACTCGCTTTCCACGGGCGAGATCAAGCCTCCTCGTCGCTCATCCTTCGCTCCTGCGGGGTCTTGATTGTCTCGCTTTTCCCGTAGGAGTCTCGTGCCTCCGCTACAAGCAACTAGTGTTTCATAAAAAATCGGTTGCTTAAAAATAATGAAAGATTCACATTCATTACAGTAGAGACTGTGCAATTATACTTGCACATACAAAGAAATTGATTTCTTTTAGAGAAGAGAACTGTTTTTCTAGTATATCGAGAAGTATTCACTTTTTACCGTAGCGCGCCATAGCCACAGGAGTCAAGATTTTCTTTGCGACGAAAGCGTAAGCGTCAGGAGCAGGAACAGGAGATCCAAACAGGCCACGCCTGTTTTAGCTCCTGTGTAGGCTGTGCAAAGCGCGGAGGCTACGATACCACTTTAGCTTAATATCTTTTATTACCCTAATGGTATTTTTAGAATGTATTTTTGCTCATTACGAGTTTATAACTCAGTGTTAGTAAAATATAGTTTAATACCAGTGTATAATGTCTAATAAAATTAATTTGTTAACACTCTGAAATTTCTGTTAGTCAATACGACAAATGTTTAATGGACAGTTTTCACACGCGATGCTATCTTTTAAAAACTGTAAATCATGTATCGTAATATAGCTTTTATTCAACGTGATGATGTTCTGATTTTTTAAATCATTGAGCATACGGTTAATCATTTCACGGCTTGTTGCACAAAGGTTCGCAATTTCTGTATTGGTTAATGGGAAATTAATCAATACGTCATTGTTCGAACGAAATTCACCGTACGTATTAGCAAGTCTGATCAGTGTGGAGAACAAAGCTCCTTTTTTTCCGTTTAGCATTAAATCACGTAGACGACTTTGATGTTTTAAATTTTCAACTTGTAGCCATTTTAAATACTCCATCAATAGAGGTGGGTTTTCAGATAGTAAAAATTCAAAGGTATCTGTGTGAAGTGCAAGTAAATGCGTTGTTTCAAGTGCTTTTGCAGTTGTTGCATGATAACGTGTTTTGCAAAATATCGAATTTTCACCGATGATAGCATCTGTCCCACAAATGCGAATGGTCAGTTCCTTGCCACTTTCGGTTTCTTTACTGATTTGGATTGCACCACTGCGCACGAAAAAGATATTTTCAGCCCGTTCATCTTCACGGAAAATATAATTTCCTTTATCCACTTTAATAGCCAAACCGTGAATTTCAAATAAATCATAGATTTTCATCGGCATACTGTTTAGAGCAACGATAACAATCACATCCTTTTCTTAAGATAACAACTTAAGATTTCACCAACAGTTCATCTAAATTTCACTTAGATTTCACTATATATAAAATGATAACATATGTTAATTGGGAATAAGAGTAAATTTTTTGTGAAGGATTATTTTGCTTTTTATAGGAAATCGTTTTATAATCAAATTAGTCAAAGATGGTCAAACTTTTTTGGAGGGATGAACATGCAATTTACACAAACACAAGATAATCGTCCGCCGCTAGAGCAGTTTGGACGTAATTTAATTGAGGAAGTAAAGAACGGGAAGATGGACCCTGTGATTGGTCGTGATGAAGAAATCCGCAATGTCATTCGTATTTTGACACGGAAAACGAAAAATAACCCTGTGTTAATCGGTGAACCAGGTGTTGGGAAAACAGCCATTGTAGAAGGATTAGCGCAACGTATCGTGAGAAAAGATGTACCAGAAGGATTAAAGGATTGTTTATTATATGAGCTGGATATGAGCGCTTTAATTGCTGGTGCCAGTTACCGAGGGCAGTTTGAGGAACGTTTAAAAGGTGTGCTGAAGCAAGTAAAAGAATCAGAAGGGCGTATTATTTTATTTATCGATGAAATTCACACGATTGTAGGAGCAGGGAAAACAGACGGTGCCATGGATGCGGGGAATATGTTAAAGCCGATGCTTGCACGTGGTGAATTACATTGTATTGGTGCGACAACACTGGATGAGTATCGTATGTATATTGAGAAAGATCCAGCGCTTGAGCGTCGGTTCCAACAAGTGATGGTGCGAGAGCCTTCTATAGAAGATACCGTGTCGATTTTACGTGGACTAAAAGAGCGTTTTGAGCTGCACCATGGCGTCCGCATTCATGACCGTGCGATTATTGCAGCAGCTGAACTATCCAATCGGTATATTACAGAGCGTTTCTTACCAGATAAAGCGATTGACTTAATCGATGAGGCTTGTGCGATGATTCGGACAGAAATTGATTCCATGCCGCAAGAGTTAGATATGGTGACACGCCGCTTAATGCAGTTAGAAATTGAAGAGCAAGCCCTTCGCAAAGAAAAGGATGAAGCGAGTAAAAAGCGCTTATCCACTTTGCAAGAGGAAATTGTGAAGTTACGTACTTCTACCGAACATATGCGTAAGCAGTGGGAGCTTGAGAAAAACGGTCTGCAAACGATTCAGAAAAAGCGTGAGCAGCTCGATAAATATCGCCGTGATTCGGAAGATGCGCAAACACGTGGAGATTATAATAAAGCAGCAGAATTACAGTACAGCAAAATTCCTTCACTCGAAAAGGAAATTGCTGCGCTTGAGACAGAGCTTGTGACAACAGCCGATAAACGGATTTTACGCGAAGAAGTAACAGCCGAAGAAATTGCATCGATTGTTTCACGTTGGACAGGAATTCCGGTCACAAAACTAGTAGAGGGAGAGCGCGAGAAGCTACTTCGCTTAAAGGAAACATTACATGAGCGAGTTGTCGGTCAAGATAATGCCGTGACATTAGTAACGGAAGCAGTATGGCGTGCCCGTTCAGGCATTAAAGACCCTACAAAACCGATTGGCTCCTTCTTATTTTTAGGACCAACAGGTGTGGGGAAAACAGAATTAGCAAAAGCGCTTGCGGCTCAACTATTTGACTCAGAGGATCATTTCATCCGTATTGATATGAGTGAGTATATGGAGAAGCATAGTGTATCGCGCCTTGTTGGGGCACCTCCTGGTTATATTGGCTATGAAGAAGGTGGGCAATTAACGGAAGCGGTTCGACGTAATCCGTATTCGGTTGTGTTACTGGATGAAATTGAAAAAGCGCATCCCGATGTCGCAAATATTTTACTGCAAATTTTAGATGATGGCCGCATTACCGATTCGCAAGGTCGCAATGTGAATTTCTCGAACACAGTTGTCATTATGACGTCCAATATTGGTTCAGAGCATTTGTTAAACCAAACGGAAGAAGGTGCGGAAGATTTAATTATGATGGCGCTTCGCCAGCATTTTAAGCCGGAACTTTTAAACCGTGTAGATGATATTATTACATTCCATGCATTGTCGAATGAACATTTTGGTGCGATTGTTCGCAAGTATGTATCACAGTTAGAGAAACGTGTAGCTGAGCAAGAGATTAAGCTCGTAGTCGAGGATGCAGTTATTGCGTTTGTAGTAGCGCACGGTGCTGACCCGCAGTTTGGTGCACGTCCATTAAAACGTTTTGTGCAACGTTATTTAGAAACAGCGGTTGCCAAAGAGTTATTGCGCGGAGAAGTGGCGCCAGGGGACACACTCTATTTAATAGTAAAAAATGATGAAATTGTCGTGAAGTTTTAATGGTTTTCGCCTCCTTTGGGTATGTTATAAACAAAGGAGGTATTTTTATGGATAAAAAAGAAATGAAAAACTTACCGAAGCGTGACAAATTAGACAACCCTGATATGGTGAATACAGAGAAGCCTAGTTTGTTTGATATGCATGAAGATATGAAGACAGTAGATGCTATCCCTATAGAGGAATTGAATGATCGCTTGAAAGCTGAAAAAGATATCATCCCGACAACGACAACAGCTGATGCGGAACGACAGATGTAAGGAAACAGGTGGTGATTCACCTGTTTTTATTGTGGAAAAATAAACAATGAGTGTAAAATATAAATGAGATTCAGTTTAAAGTAGCGAAATGAGCAAAACGCGGTGTTGTCCGGTCCAAAGCTAATGGTAAGCGAGCAAAATCCCGTGATAGGCGGGCAAAACACTGTATCTTGAACATAAAAAAACGCCCCTACACGGAGCGCTTCCTAATTAATGATGTTCAGCGTGTTCTGGGCTACCTGGAAGAATAGCTGCAACAATAAACACGATTACTGCAAATGCTACAGAAACGATTACACCAGTCATGAAATCGAATGGTACGTTTAATACTGAACTTACTACGTAGTTTAACATAGAAATTAGTAGGAATGACCATACAAATGTCATAATATATTGCATCAAATTCACCTCATAAACATTATTCTATATATTTATTTAGTTTTATACCTCAACTATCATAACACAGGTTGTGAAAAAAGAAAAACAAACTTTTGAAAACATTTCTTGAACATTGTGAAAAATTTTCCGTTGTATAATATTTTTTTATGAGCTATAATTATGACCAACTACTAAATGTTAGTGTAAAAGGGGGATATTTTATGGGTGTAGGTATTATTGGATTGGGGAAATATGTCCCTGAAAAGGTACTGACAAATTATGATCTGGAAAGTGTGTTAGACACGACAGATGAATGGATTCGTTCTAGAACGGGGATTGAACAAAGACATATTGCAGCAGATGATGAAAATACTTCACATATGGCGATTAAGGCAACACAAAAAGCGATTGAAAATGCAGGGATTAAGCCGGAACAAATTGGCTTAATTGTAGTTGCAACGGTTTCGCCAGATCAAGCCTTTCCAAGTGTGGCATGTCAATTAACAGAGCATTTCGGAATACAATGTGCAGCGATGGATATTGCAGCAGCGTGTTCAGGATTTATCTATGGGCTTGTAACAGCACAGCAATTCCTTGAAAATAACAGTTATGAATATGTATTAGTAGTAGGTGTTGAAAAACTATCGAAAGTAACGGATTGGAATGACCGTAATACCGCTATTTTATTTGGGGATGGAGCGTGTGCTGCTGTTCTATCAAAAGTATCGGAAGGACGCGGTATTCTGGCATCTGAATTAGGTGCAGATGGTTCAGGTGGCAAGCATTTATATATAAATGAAGAAAATCATATTGGCATGAATGGGCGTGAAGTGTTTAAATTTGCAGTACGCCAAATGGGAGAGTCTGCCGTTCAAGTATTGGAAAAGGCTGGTTTGCAGAAAGAAGATTGCGATTTCTTAATACCACACCAAGCGAATATTCGGATTATGGAAGCAGCTCGTGAACGACTGAATTTACCTGAAGAGAAAATGTCAAAAACGGTGCATAAGTACGGGAACACATCAGCAGCTTCGATTGGGTTATCATTAGTAGAAGAGCTTGAACAAGGTAAAATAAAAGATGATGATATAGTTGTCCTTGTCGGTTTTGGCGGTGGCTTAACATGGGGCGCTGTCACAATTCGATGGGGTAAATAAGAGGGGGATTATGTATGACAAAGCGTAGAGTAGTAGTAACAGGAATTGGGGCTGTCACGCCACTTGGCAATACAGTTGAAGATACATGGGCTGCAGCAAAAGCAGGAAAATCAGGTGTTGGTCCACTAACACGCGTTGATGCAGAAAAATTCTCAGCTAAAGTGGCTGCACAAGTAAACGATTTTGATATTGAGCAGTTTGTGGAACGTAAAGAAGCGCGAAAAATGGACCGTTTTACACAATATGCTATTGCAGCATCGCTCATGGCATATAAAGATTCAGCATTAGAAATTAATGAATCAAATGCTGCACGTGTTGGTGTATGGATTGGATCTGGTATTGGCGGAATGGAAACGTATGAACAGCAGTTTTTAACATTCCAAGAACGTGGAGCAAGACGTGTCAGCCCGTTCTTCATTCCGATGATGATTCCAGATATGGCTTCAGGGCAAGTATCGATTTATCTTGGGGCAAAAGGACCTAACTCATGTTCGGTAACAGCTTGTGCATCAGGGACAAACTCGATTGGGGATGCGTTTAAAGTAATTGAGCGCGGTGATGCAGATGTTATGTTTACAGGTGGAGCAGAGGCGCCAATCGTGAATATGGCTATTGCCGGCTTTACAGCGAATACGGCGTTAACAACGAATGCAGACCCAGCAACAGCATCACGTCCATTCGATAAAAACCGTGACGGCTTTGTGATTGGTGAAGGTTCGGGTATGCTTGTTTTAGAAGAATTAGAGCATGCAAAAGCACGTGGAGCAAAAATTTATGCAGAAGTACTTGGTTACGGTGCGACAGGAGATGCACACCATATTACAGCACCAGCACCAGAAGGTGAAGGTGCGGCGCGTGCAATGCATATGGCCTTAACGACTGCTGGGGTAAATCCAGAGCAAGTGGATTATATTAATGCACACGGTACAAGTACACCGTACAATGATTTATTTGAAACATTAGCGGTAAAATCGGTGTTTGGTGAGCATGCTTATAAGTTAGCGATGAGCTCAACAAAGTCAATGACAGGACATTTACTTGGGGCCGCTGGTGGTATCGAAGCCATCTTTACAGTATTAGCGTTAAAAGAAGGTATTTTACCACCGACAATTAATCTACAAGAGCAAGATCCAGAGTGTGACTTAGATTACGTACCGAATGAGGCACGTCAAGTAAACATCGAGTATGCGATGAGCAATTCATTAGGATTTGGTGGACATAACGCAAGTCTTTTATTCAAAAAATATGAATAAATTAGTACCAGTGGTGTAAAGATATACCACTGGTTTTTTCATTGAAGGAAAAGCCACCTCTAAGAAAGAGATGACTTTTTGATAGAAAGGATGTTTAGTTGTTTCGCTTTGTCCTTTTTTTATTAAGTTACGGTTTGTGTGTAGCTTCTATTACACAATGTATTTTATATTTAAATTACCGGACGCTCGGTTATTCATGGCATGCGGTGATAAAATTTTTACTGCAAACAGTGGAGTTATATATTGCACTTGGTTCACTTATTGTGATGTTTGCAGTCATTTACGATCTCGGTATATCGCGTTCTTCCTGAAGGAATTATTTTCGTTTACGGCCAAGCCCCATTGCATTTTCCATCTTTTTTAGTGTTTTATGGGCGATGGCATTTGCTTTAGCGGCACCTTCATCTAAAATAGCATCTAGCTCAGGTGAGTCGATGAGTGCGTAATAACGCTCTTGAATCGGTGTTAAGTGCTCAATGACAGCAGCGGCAACACCCGCTTTAAAATCACCGTACCCTTTACCTTCGTATTTCTTTTCTAAATCCGCAATCGATACACCTGATAAAGCAGATTCAATTGTTAACAAATTCGATACACCTGGTTTGTTTTCGATATCGTATTTGACAATGCCGTCAGAGTCTGTAACCGCAGACTTAATTTTCTTTTCGATTTCTTTTGGTGTGTCAAGAAGACGGATTGTTGCTTTTGTATTTGTGTCAGACTTGCTCATTTTTTTCGTTGGTTCTTGTAAGGACTTAATGCGTGCGCCTTCTTTTGGTAATTGGATGTCTGGAATCGTTAAAACATCGTTGTAGCGTTTGTTAAAACGTTCAGCAAGATCGCGTGTAAGCTCAATATGCTGCTTTTGGTCATCTCCAACCGGTACAATATTTGTATTGTATAAAAGAATATCTGCGGCCATTAACGGTGGATATGTTAAAAGAGCTGCTGATACAGATTCTTTGCCATGTGACTTATCTTTAAATTGTGTCATACGTTCTAATTCACCGATTGATGCCACACACTGTAAAATCCAACCAGCTTGCGCATGTGCTGGTACTTCAGATTGAATAAATAAAATTGACTTTTTCGGATCAATCCCAACGGCAATATACATCGCGGCTAAACTACGGATATTTTTACGTAGCTCTAAACGATCTTGTGGTACGGTAATGGCGTGTTGGTCTACAATGCAATAAATGGCTTGTCCTTCGTCTTGTAAAGCGGGAAATTGCTTAATTGCACCAATGTAATTGCCTAATGTAATAGTTCCTGTTGGCTGTACACCAGAGAAAATAGTTGTCATAAAAAATCCTCCTTTAAATCTTTGGAAACTAAAAAAACATCATGCGCCCATTGAGAAATTCTCAGGGACGAATGATGTTTGAATCCGCGGTACCACCCAGCTTGCTCTAGTTTTGAGCCACTCTGCTTCGTAACGTGAAGGAGACGAGCTAGGATACTTTAAGTTCACCAAGCTAACTCGGAAGTCCATTCCATTTGTATACGCATCTGCTCACACCGACCGCAGACTCTCTTTAGCGTAACATCAAATGTACTACTCTTCGTCATCGTTTTTTATTTTCTAATTCATTCTTGAAATTATATTATATTGTACTGCAAAAAATCAAATTTTTTTTAGCATATACCAAGAAAAGAAAGGACATACTATAAGAGAAAAGAGCAACCATTTTTACTATTTATTCGTCAAATGAAATGAAAGGAATAGATAAATTCTCAGTTGTTTTTTAATAATTGAGAATGTAGTGTTTGTTGATTTTTCAAAATAAATGATTTTGAACTAGAAGGTGTAGGAAAAAAGATAATTAATTATAGCATAAATGAGTAATTTCGAGAATAAATGGGTTGATAAAAGTGTCGCTTTTTGATGGGAAGCTATATCCAAATGATAAATATTGTTGTATAATGTAGACAAGGTTTTACATTAAACTAATTCTAAAGTAAGAAGTTGTTATAGATTGAATTTAATATGGAGGGAAGTGGACGAATGTTAGTGACATTATTTACATCTCCTAGTTGTACCTCATGCCGAAAAGCAAAAGCGTGGCTTGAAGAGCATGATATTCCTTATACAGAGCGTAACATTTTTTCCGAGCCGTTAACGATTAGTGAAATTAAGAAAATTTTACGTATGACAGAAGATGGGACAGAAGAAATTATTTCAACTCGTTCAAAGGTTTTTCAAAAGTTAAATGTAGATGTAGAAACATTAACTTTACAACATTTATATGAGTTGATCCAAGAGCACCCAGGACTTTTACGCCGTCCGATTATTTTAGATGAAAAGCGTTTGCAAGTAGGGTACAATGAAGATGAAATCCGTCGCTTTTTACCACGTAAAGTACGGGCGTATCAATTGCAAGAAGCGCAGCGCATGGTGAACTAAATAAAATAGTGAAGATGTTGCAACAATTTCATAATGTGTAGCATCTTTTTTCTTTTTATTAAAATCATAAAATTAGCCTTGATTTCATAGATACAGTACAATACAATTTCAATATTCAAATTATTTGGTTTGAATAGTGTTTTTTCCTTTTCATTTTATGTGCCAACATCATACAATAGAGTTATAGAGTTCGAGCCGCTTCTCGATTCTTTATAGAACGTTTGGAGTGTTCATATGTTGGAAGAAGCATGTATGATTTTTGGTGATTTAACCAAATAGTAAGTAACAGCGGTTTACATGTATTTCAACGGAATGACTGTGAAGGGAGTTGAAGTCTTATGGACATTGAACGCATTAATGAAAATACACTAAAGCTATTTATTACGTATAGTGATATTGAAGACCGTGGCTATAGTCGCGAGGAAATTTGGTATAATCGCTCAAAAGGCGAGGAGCTATTTTGGGATGTAATTGGTGAAGTAAATACAGATGACTACTTTGACTTAGATGGGCCAATTTGGATTCATATTAATGCATCTGAGCAAGGGCTTGAAGTAATTGTAACACGGGCGAATTTACATTCTGATCAAGAGGCGAATGCCCTTATGGATGACTTTGAAGAAAACCGTGAAGTAGCTGAGCAATTGCGTGAAATGGAAAATGTCATTTTTGAATCGTTTGAAAATGATTCAGATGAAGATATGACGATTACAAATGCAAGATTTACGTTTAAAGATATAGATGAACTTGTACCACTAGCAAAGCGTATCGTGTCGTTTGGATTAACATCTTCACTTTACCAATTTGAAGGGCGCTATTATTTACATGTTGATTTCACGAACTTACCTGAACAACGTGAACGCAAAAATATGTTAGCGCTTATTAAAGAATATTTGAGACCATCACGATTAACAAGTTATCGTTTAGAAGAGTATGGCGATGTGATTATGGAGCAAAACTGCTTTGAAACAGTAATTGAATATTTCGCATAAATTTATAATCCGTGCTGATAAAAGGCGCGGATTTTTTTATTGTTTTTCATTCAAATTTTTATTTTGGTTGTTTTTGTATATTTTGATTGAATATAGTGTTTTTATTTCTTACAATGTGGGAAAGGAGGTTTAAGTTATGCTTGTCGCCATAGACGATCAAGGAGACTACTTGATATTGACGAAAAGCTTAACGGAAGCAGCCTTACAACAATTGCGTGAAAAATCATTATACTGTCCACATTGTAAAGAACGCCTTATTTTAAAAGCGGGTGCAATTAAAATTCCGCATTTTGCACACACCGCAAATCGTGCCTGTGAATCACTGTTTGCAGAAGGGGAATCCGAGCTGCATTTACTCGGTAAACAGCAATTATTTATGCATTTTCAGCAACTCGGATATGATGTTCAATTAGAAAGTTATTTGCCGCATTTACAACAAAGACCCGATTTACTCATTACAAGAAAAAAGCGATATGCACTGGAATTTCAGTGTAGCCGTATCCCAGAACAATTACTTCATCAACGTACAGAGGGTTATAAAAAGAATGATATTGTGCCCATATGGTTATTAAAAACACCTGCTTTTCCAACGTTACAAGGAGGTCGCATACTCAAAGCGTCATTCAATTTGTTTTATCAACAATTTATAACTGATAACTATGTCATCACCTATGATCCACATTCCCAACAGTTTTTTTACCTCAGTAATCTTCTTTACTTACAAGGAAATTTATTTTTATCTCAAGTATTAACATTGCCACTAACCTCACAAGTATTTCCGTTTTATGAGCCAAAATTGCTAACTGAAAAAGGGTTTTTATCGTTATTTGAAGAGTATACTAGGTACCGGAAGCAATTTTTACATGGTCGACTTTTTTACAGTCAGGTCGGTGTAAATGATTTATTTTTACGTGCAGTATACGAATGCCGATTGCAGCGAGTGGGACTACCGTCTTTTATTGGTGTACCCGTTCCGCACGCTAGAGGGATTTCGTTATTTTCAGCTGAATGGCAAATGTTATTTTTTTACTTTATGAGCTGTAATAATTTAACGATAGGGAGCGTAAACGACAGTACGAAGCATTATTTTTTATCATGGGCTAAATTACCAACCACTCAGCAATCTTTTTTAGCTGTAGATGATTATGTGAAAATATTACGTGCTTTGTCGATTAATGATATTAGCGCAACGTGTACAACAGAACAATTAATGCGTGTACTGTATAGCGAATTAATTGCAATATGCTGAAAATATTGAGAAAATAAGGTGAGAATTTCGAAAATCGGAATATGTGGAGGGAAAATGAGATGGCAAAAGACGTTTTATTGCGCGAGCAAGTACCAGAAGAGTTAACATGGGATTTAACGCCTATTTTTGCATCAGATGCCGAATGGGAAACAGAATTCAAAGCAATTGAAGCGCTGGAAGAACAGGCAAAAAAGTATCAAGGAAAAGCAACCTCAGATGCGGAAAGCTTATATAAGGCATTGCAGTTTGGCGATCAAATGTATGAACGCTTTAGTAAGCTATATGTATACAGCCATCTAAAGCATGACCAAGATACGACAAATAGCCAATATCAAGCAATGGATAGCCGCGTTAGCTCATTAGGGGCAAAATTAAGTGCGGCATGGTCATTTTTAACACCTGAGATTTTATCGTTAGATGAAGAAACCATCAATCGATATGTAGAAAGCTATAAACCGCTGCAGCTATATGCACAATCGTTAAAAGAGCTTAACTTAGGTCGACCATATATTTTATCGGCGACAGAGGAGCAATTACTAGCGCAAATGTCAGAAGTGACAGGAGCTTCTGGCGATACATTTAGCAAACTGAACAATGCTGATTTAGAATTTCCAAAAATTAAAAATGAAGATGGGGAAGAAGTACGTATTACACACGGTTCTTATATTTCATTTTTAGAAAGTACGAATCGTCAAGTACGCGAAGATGCATTTAAAGCTGTATACGAAACATATGGGAAGTTTCGTAATACATTTGCGTCGACACTTGCAGGGAACGTGAAAGCACACAATGTTCGAGCGCGTATTCGCAAATACGATTCAGCTCGTCATGCAGCTATGAGTAATAACTTTATTCCTGAAAAAGTGTACGACCAATTGATTGCAACAATCCATGAGTATTTACCATTACTACATCGTTACGTAGCACTCCGTAAAGAAGTGTTAGGGGTAGATGAGTTACATATGTATGACTTATTTACGCCGCTTGTAAAAGAAGTGAAGATGGACATGCCGTATGAAAAAGCAAAGAAACTAATGGTTGAAAGTTTTGCACCACTAGGTGAAGAATATCAAGCGATTGTGCAACAAGGATTGGATAGTCGCTGGGTCGATGTAATGGAAAACAAAGGGAAGCGTAGTGGCGCCTATTCTTCAGGTACGTATGGTACAAACCCTTATGTATTAATGAACTGGCAAGATAATGTAAATAATTTATTTACATTAGCACATGAATTCGGTCATAGTATGCATAGCTACTATACACGTAAAAATCAGCCGTATCCATATGCAAGCTATTCTATTTTTGTCGCAGAAGTGGCTTCTACATGTAATGAAGAATTATTATTCGATTATTTATTAAAAACAATCGATGATCCACAACAAAAGATTTACTTATTAAATCATTGGTTAGATAGCTTCCGCGGTACCGTATTCCGTCAAACGATGTTTGCTGAATTTGAGTATCTAATTCACGAAATGGATGCAAAGGGTGAAGCTTTAACAGCTGAAAAGCTAACGGAAGTGTATTACGATTTAAATGTGAAATATTTTGGTGAAGCGATGACAGTTGATGAGGAAATCGGCTTAGAATGGGCGCGTATTCCTCACTTCTACTACAATTATTATGTGTATCAATATGCAACAGGGCAAAGTGCCGCAACAGCACTCAGTAAGAAGATTCTTGAAGAAGGACAGCCTGCTGTTGAGCGCTATATTAACAACTTCTTAAAAGCTGGTTGCTCAGACTTCCCAATTGACGTGTTAAAAGCTGCGGGAGTAGATATGGAAAGTCCGGCACCGATTGCCGAAGCTTGTAAAGTATTTGAAGAAAAATTAACGGAACTTGAAAAGTTACTTTTAAATAAATAAAGCGAAGGACCACTAGAACTCGTTCTGGTGGTTTTTTTCTGCTTTGTAGAATATTTTTCTAAGTATAGTGATATTTTTCTTGAATAATAGTTTGTTCATTCACAAACTATCGTGATACTTCAAAGTAGATTATTGAAAAGTGTTGGTGTTACTTGAATATGCAAACGCTTTCTATTTGACGAATTTGTGAAACTATTGCACGGTTATTGCAGATATTATTATTGTGTGATAAAGTAATAGACGTGAAATAAATCACATAACAAACATACACCCCTTTGTTTGAACGTGAACATTTCTCCCATCCCCTTTGTGAAAAGAGGTGTCCTATCTGTCGAGGATAGGGCACCTCTTTTATTATGGTACCCGGTACTACGGTGGTACGTACCGGGTACTAAGCTGGCACTACGCCGGCACCATAAAAAATCCAGCTAGCATAGAGCTAGCTGGATTTTTGTATAGCAATCGTTATTTTAAACGCCAAAGCGTAACATCATCCGTCATAAGACGCTCGATTTTTTGTTGGAGCATCCGTTTTTTTAATTCACGCTCGGCTGCAACATGATCGATGGAGAAAATCTCTGCTACTTCAGCAGTTGTTAAATGTTCATATCGTTTGAATACATCTTCTAACGATGGGATCGGTTTTGGTACAAGTTCCTCGCCAATCATTTCTTGTAAAATATGCTCATATACCTCGTAATGATAGGAACCATTTACTTTTAATCCCTCATCTTCAATGCACTCGTTAAAGAACACAATGCTTGGCACTTCATCAACGTCCATTTCCCTTGTAATGTATAAATCACATTGGAAGGCACGGGCTGCTTCTTTTGATCCGAAATCTGTTGTAAATTCATTCATATCAAGACCTATTTCCTCTGCGATTTGCAGAAGAGTGGCATGGGAATTGACGTTTTTGGTTTTTAAAGCTGCATATTGTTGTAATTTTGTTAAGTAGCGTGAACCTGCCCGTTTTCCTTGTAATTCAGCAGCTTTAATAGCGATTGAAGGTAAGACTGGGTGTGTAATGTCTAGCTCTGCTCCGTTCAAACAACCTTTCATACGGTTTGTTATAGAATTGAGAGCCGATAGTTCTGTACTAAGTACGTAACGCCATGTGAAATAATGTTCATATTGTAGCTGCAGCTTGCGCAATATGCCCTTCATCGCAAATGCTTTTGGACAAAGTGGGTCGATAAAAATATATAACTCTACTGGTTTATGTGCAATAGAAGGTGCAACAGGCTGTGATAATAATTGAACACTATTCATCTAATCCCTCCTCATCTTCATTCGGTGCATTGACCATATGATGAGCAGTTAAAACAAGACGTTGGAAATATGTTTCACGAAACTTTCCGTCTAAACCAACCTCATCCATTGCTTCAGCCATGCATTCTAACCAAGCTTGTGCACGATCAGGGGTAATTTTAAAGGGCATATGACGAGCACGCATCATCGGATGCCCGTGCTCCTCTGTATATAAATTCGGCCCACCTAAGTACTGGGTTTGAAACTGAATTTGCTTACGAATCGTTTCAGTTAAATCTTCAGGAAAGATCGGAATGAGTTGTGGATGCTTTGCAACACGCGTATAGAAGGCATGTATAAGCTCCGAAAGCTTTTCAGCACCAAGTTCCTCGTAAGGAATCGTATATTTTCGATTCATAGGTGATACTCCTTTATGTCTCACTTCTTTTAGTATACGTTTACTATATACTGTATCGTTATATAACATCTTTATGTTCATTCTAACAATGACACTGAAAATTCACAAATAAAGCGCCTTTATGGTAAAATAAGGGTAATATGAAAATTAAGTATTATATGAATTTAGTATTTTTTTGACGTAATTTTGAGTTTCTTTAAATGGTGGTATCCCGTTATATTTTGAGACGTTCCCAGGTCCGGCGTTATAAGCAGCAAGTGCTAATGATAGATCACCGTTGAATTTATCCAACATTTGACGTAAATATTTTGTCCCACCCATAATATTTTGAGTAGGGTCTGTTGCGTCCGTTACCCCTAAAAATTTTGCGGTTGAAGGCATAAGTTGCATTAAGCCTATGGCACCAGCTGAACTCATGGCATTTGGCTTAAAACCTGATTCCTGTTTAATGACAGACTCAATTAATTTTGTAGGAATATTATATTTTGCTGCAGCTACTTCTATTACCTCTTGATAGTTTGTATGGGAAGCCTCTACCGATTTTGTTGACGTCGGTACAGAGAGTGCTTCCAGTACACTGGCGGGTACGTTTAACTGTCCTTCATAAATAAGTGATTGTAAATAGTTCGCAACATTTGGTTGTTGTTCTGCTGTACTTTCAGATACACTTCCTAGTAAATTACTTAATGGTGAAGATTGCTCAGTTGAAGCAGATGCTAATAATTCTTCAATCAGTGATGAGAAAGCAGATGCGTTTGAATTTAGGACTGAGCTCGTTTCATTATTACTCCCACCAATTGATTGAATCGTTTGAATTTCCATTAATGTTCGTAAAGCCTGAATATCCATGTTCTTATTCATCCTTTATTCATATTGTTGTGCTAAAGCATCTGTAAAACGTGCGATTTTTTTCTTTGCATAGCGTTTTTCTATATTATGCTCTGTTAAAAACTGCTCAAAAATAGCAAGTCCTTTTTGTTCATCGTTTGTTTCATATTCTACTTCATAATCTTCACATTGCAAATAAAAAGAGTGATCCAGTACAAGTGTTCCACCCTCATATTCTATCTCTACTCGGTTAGTAATAAGGGAGCCGAATAGTTGTAATTCTGTTAGTGGTACATTCATATGAAGTAATCGCTGTTCAACAGAGGGTGCTGCAAATGTAAGACCACGAATCATTTGTGCTGCCATATCTGCTGTTAAGGCATCGGTTGTTTCCAAATGAGCATGTTCTGAAGAACGTTCTTTTAATGTACATTCAATGTGGTCGGGTAACACACGAATCCGTAGTCCACTCCATGCATTTTTCAAATGGTAGTTAGGCGTATCGAAGTAATGGTTTTCTTGGCGTACAATTTGTTCAGGCTGAATATTGAAATATGTGAGTAGACGATTGTATTCTTCTTTTGTTAATAAATTTTTAAATTCAATTTCGATTTGTTGACTCATTTAAAGTATCCTTTCTGCAAGGGCTGCCAATATTTCCAGATTGTATTTCGAAAATGTCCACTGCATCAGTGTAAGTGGTATGTTAAAATATGAAAAGAAAGATTGGAAAGGGAGACTTACACTTGCGTAACGTATATAAAGTCGAAAATTATGTTGATGTACACAATAAGCTTACATTTAGTGTAAATGAAGAAGCATCAACTATTCAAATTATACCTGCTGGACAGGTAATTGTTGACTCAGATCATCATGCTTTTATTTATATTGTAGAGGAAGATGGGGCGTTTAGCTATTTAAGCTTTGGCGTAGACATGTGGCCCGCTTTACTAGAAATGGTGCAGCGTGGTGAAAATCCATATTTATCTGTAGGGGAAAATACAATTGAATTACTTCATTTCTATGAAGAACTAGAGGCATTAATTTATAATATTGAAGGAAATGACAACTACGGTGAATCATTTGTAACAGCAGTAGAGGCTGCATTTCAAGCGATTTTAACAAATAATGAAGTATAATGAAACAAGACGTGCTAATGAGATAATGTAAAGTTATTTCGGTGTTGGGAGGTTATTATTTTGGGACAATGGGATGTTTTTTTAAGCCCGTATAAGCAAGCGGTAGATGAGTTAAAAGTGAAATTGAAAGGAATGCGTTCACAGTTTGGGATTGTGAATGCAAACTCCCCAATTGAATTTGTAACGGGAAGAGTAAAGCCTTTAGCGAGTATTTACGATAAATCGTTACAAAAAGGGGTACCGTTTGAGCCTTCTGACAAATTAGCAACGGAATTGCAAGATATTGCAGGTGTGCGTATTATGTGTCAATTTGTAGATGATATTACAGCAGTTACAGAGCTTATTCGTCAGCGTGATGATATGAAAGTGATTGAAGAGAAGGATTATATTACACATAGTAAACCGAGTGGATATCGTTCACATCATATCATCATTGAATATCCTGTTGAAACGATTCAGGGACAAAAAATTGTCGTAGCAGAAATTCAAATTCGTACATTGGCCATGAATTTTTGGGCTTCAATTGAGCATTCATTAAATTATAAATATAAAGGGGAATTTCCTGAGATTATTAAGCAACGTTTGCAAAATGCCGCAGAAGCAGCGTTCCGTTTAGATGAAGAAATGAGTCAAATTCGTAGTGAAATTCAGGAAGCACAGGCTTATTTTAGCGAATATAAGGAAGATCCAGCAGTACTTAATAATTCAGAAAAGGAGCGTGAAAAACTTTGAAGTTTGCTATTCAATCACGCCGAGATATGCAATCCAATGAATTAATGGAGCTTGCAAAAACATATTTACAAGACTTTGGATTAATGCTTGATGAAGAAGAACCGGATATTGTATTATCAATCGGTGGAGATGGGACGCTTTTACATGCTTTTCATCGTTATTCACATCGTTTAGATAAAGTGGCATTTGTCGGCATTCATACGGGGCATTTAGGGTTTTATGCAGACTGGAAGCCATCTGAATTAGAAAAGCTTGTGTTATCCATTGCTAAAAAAGAATTTAATTCTGTCGAATATCCATTACTTGAGGTACAAGTTCATCGTCATGATGCTGCGTCAAGTACATATTTGGCACTAAATGAGGCAACGATTAAATCGCCAGATGTGACGCTCGTGATGGATGTAGAGTTAAATGGGAAGCATTTTGAACGTTTCCGGGGGGACGGGTTATGTGTATCGACTCCATCAGGTAGTACAGCGTATAATAAAGCGCTTGGAGGAGCTATTATTCATCCAACGCTTAATGCCTTTCAAATTACCGAGATGGCTTCCATTAATAATCGTGTATTCCGTACAGTGGGGTCATCACTTGTGTTACCAGCTCATCATAATTGTGTATTGAAGCCAGTAAATGATCAAAAATTCAATATGACGATTGATCATATTCAAATTACACAAACAGATGTAAAATCGATTACGTTCAATGTTGCAAATGAACGGGTTCGTTTTGCCCGTTTCCGTCCATTCCCATTCTGGGAGCGTGTACATGACTCGTTTGTTTCGAATGAATAAGTGAGGAGAAATATGGACAAGCGATTTACTGTCACATTTATGGCGAAGCAACAAGGACAATTATTGCGGGAAGCGATTAGCGATTTTGGTATTTCCAAACGTGCGCTAACGGCAATTAAGTTTGAGGGAGGCCAAATTTTAGTAAATGGTACGGAGCAAAATGTACGTTACCCTCTTCATGTAGGAGATGAGATTACGGTTAAGTTTCCGGTAGAGCGAGTGAGTGATGGGTTAATACCTCAACGGGGCGCTCTCGATATTGTTTATGAGGATCAGACACTCCTAGTATTAAATAAGCCTGCTTTTATGAGTACTATTCCTTCACGTGAGCATCCAGATGCGAGCGTAGCGAATTTTGTCGCAGGTTATTTTGAACAACAGCATATTGCCTCTACTGTGCATATTGTAACACGACTAGACCGGGATACTTCGGGGCTACTATGTATTGCGAAACATCGTCATATTCATCATTTAACAGGATTGATGCAACGAGCAGGAACGATTCACCGAGAATATGAAGCGATTGTCCATGGTCATGTGGAGAACCAATCGATTATTGCACCGATTGGAAGAAAAGATACGAGTATTATTGAACGTGAAGTACGGAATGATGGTCAATATGCGCATACAGATGTAACAGTACTGAAGCAATTTTGGGTAGATGATAAACCGTATTCACATATTCGGTTAAAGTTATATACCGGGCGTACACATCAAATTCGTGTACATATGGCGTATATTGGACACCCCTTAATAGGAGATGAATTATACGGTGGGAGTCGTGCATTGATTGCACGCCAAGCACTACATTGTGTCCATTTAGCATTAGCGCATCCTGTATCGGGCGAACCATTCATTTTTAATAGCCCACTACCAGCAGATATGCAAGAAATAATTTTCTAAAAGAAAGATGTTCGGCTACAATCGAGCATCTTTTCGTGATTTTAAATAGATTCTTGTAATGAGCAAAAATACATCCTAAAAATATCATTTAAATAGTGAAAGGTTTATATCATAGCCTCCGCGCTTTGCCACAGCCTACACAGGAGCTAAAACAGGCGTGGCCTGTTTGGATCTCCTGTTCCTGCTCCTGACGCTGCGCTTTCGTCGCAAAGTAAAGCGCTTGGCTCCTGTGGCTATGGCGCGCTACGGCAAAAGTCAATGCTTCTCGATGTGCTAGAAAAATATTTCTCTTACTAAAAGAAATCATTTTTTTCCTATTTGCAAGTGTAATTACCTAGTCTCTACGGCAATGAATGAGCATCTTTCTTCATTTTTAGCTAGGTGTGTTGATTAACAAAATAATTCCTTTATAGAAGCGTATTTTTACGCAAAACGTGATCAAAAATGACTTGCCCGTTGATTGCAGCGGAATCGGTGAGGTGTAGCTGACGGCATGCGCCTTTCGCTACAGAGCAAAGCTTCCTACGGGAATAGCAATAAAGGAACGAAGGCTAAAACCGTCACGTCCTGTGACAACGCCTTCGTGACCAACATCGTGTTGGCCTGAAGACCCCGCAGGAAATTTATTTGCGACGAAAGCGCAGCGACAGGAGCACCGAGGGATGAGCGACGAGGAGGCTGAGGCCATGCCCGTGGAAAGCGAGCCGAATGGAGCGGAAATCAACGGTTAACACAATGGTAATATATGTTTCGGGATTTGCTCATTCTAAGTAGATTGTTAAATTTCTGTATGAATTTTAAAGATTTTATTTACGAATGGTAGCGCCATGCCTATTATGAATTTGAGAGGAGGGATAACATGATCGAACCACAAAACGAGAGAGATGACGTGCTATACGATGAAGAATTTCTGCGACAATTATTATTAGACCATGAGATTCAGGCATTCCGTGAGCATTTTTTAGAAATTCATCCGTACGATCAAGCGCAATTTTATGAGAAGGTTGGACCTGATATACGTAAGATCATGTATCATTTTTTATCTCCTCAGGAAATGGCCGTCATCTTCCGAGAGATTGAAATAGAAGATGATGCATACCAAAACATGTTGAAGGAAATGGATACATCGTATGGAGCCGCGATGTTATCGGAAATGTATACGGATGATGCAGTAGACGTTTTATATGAACTCGATAATAAAGAACGCGAAAGCTATCTAGAAATGATGGATAGTGAAACCGTTGAAGAAATTAATGAATTATTAGCTTATGCTGAATATACAGCTGGGGCTATTATGACAACGGAGTATGTTTCGATTTTAGAAAGTTCTACGGTACGTTCAGCCATGGCTGTGCTGCGAAAAGAGGCACCAAATGCTGAAACCATTTACTATATTTTCGTTGTAAATGACCAACATCAATTGACCGGAGTTATTTCATTACGTGATCTCATTATTGCTGATGAGGATAAGCGCATTAGTGAAATTATGAGTGATCGTGTCGTATCTGTACAGCTAACAGCAGATCAAGAAGAAGTCGCACAAATTATGAAGGATTATAACTTTTTAGCCTTACCTGTAATTAATGAAAACAGCGAATTACAAGGGATTATAACAGTCGATGATATTATCGATGTTATTGACGAAGAGGCAAGCGACGACTACTCGAAGCTAGCCGGTATTTCCGATATAGAGGACATTGATACGGGTCCACTCAGGGCAGCGAAAAATCGTTTACCGTGGTTAATTATTCTATTATTTTTAGGAATGCTCACGGCCAATTTAATGGGCCAGTTTGAGGCAACACTCGATCAAGTAGCATTGCTTGCTGTATTCATTCCACTGATTTCTGGTACTTCAGGGAATAGTGGCACACAAGCACTTGCTGTTGCCGTTCGCGGGATTGCAACAGGAGAAGTGAGCGAGAAAAGTAAAATGAAGCTATTGATGCGCGAGTTAGTAACAGGGGTCATTATGGGGCTCGTCTGTGCAGTCATCGTAGTCGGTATTGTTTACTTTTGGAAGCATAATTTAATCATTGGCTTGTTAGTAGGAGGAGCCATTTGTTGTTCAATTTTAGTCGCGACACTTGCCGGGTCGTTTATTCCGTTACTGATGCATAAGCTTGGTATTGACCCAGCTGTTGCATCGGGACCGTTTATTACAACACTGAATGATGTGACAAGTTTGTTAATTTATTTAGGGCTTGCGACGATGTTTTTAAGTCAAATTATGTAGGGGGGATGGTTGAGTTAGCTGTTTCATCATACAAAGAACTGTGTCGAATAGAGAGCGTTTTGCATATCGTAGTGTAAAAAAGGATGTGGCAGGTTGGAGTATCCATTATTGTACATTCAAACCCCACCACCAGCGCGACGAATTGAAGAGGAAAGTACATCGATTTATGTCAAAAAAGAGCTGGTACCATCACTGATTATGCATCAGCTTCGTTATTTTTCAAGGCGGACTAATAAAGACCGGCAATTGTATTTTCAATTAAAAAACGGCGAACATTTAGTCGGTACAATCGAAAAACTAAATGGCGAAGAAGTACTGGTCAGTGCCTTGGAACAAAAAATATGGCTTGCTGCTGAATCAATATCGTATATTTCCACAAAATAAGAGAGCGGATGCGTCTATGCATCTGCTCTCTTTCTTTTATAGATAAGAAAGTATACACTTTTTCAAATTTAAAGTGTGTCTAGCAACAGCGCCTAGCCCGTCGTGACGTTTCCAAAGTCTCTTCGTGTGTAAGCACACTGTGAGCCTATTTCTAACACATGTCGGGGCTAGAGAGGGCGCTTGCACTTTTCTTAGTTACAAATACCAAGATTTACGTCTTCGATACATTGAACTGCACAGAAGCAGCTTAAGTCAACTGTAATACAGCTGTCTGAAGCGGCCCAGCCACTAACCTCGCAAACTTTATGAAGTGATACTTGAGTGCCGCAATCTGATAATAAGCATACTGGATAATCATTTTCATCTAGAGGTATTAATACACGTAATGTTGCGCAGCAGTCATCGAATATGTCTTCTACACGGAAATAAATTGATACACACACGTCCGGATATTCATCTGATGCAAAAGTAGCCATAAACGGCTTTCCTGTTTTAGTTAGTAATGTAAATACACGTGTATCTGCTGAAGAGCGAGCAGGGCTCACGATACCACCAAGTGGCTCTAAGAAACAGTTTGTTGTACATGTTGAACAATCATCTCGAACTGCTTGACTTTGAATATCTAAAATTGCACGCACTACTTCACATACGCAATTTCCACTTTCAATAGCTCCGCCACCGTGATGTTTTCCACAACCCATAAATTCACCTCCCTAGAATTGAGTTCCTTATAAAATATGAAAGTACATTTAGTGTGTTAGGGCGTTTGCACGTATTGAATATAATTTGCTTCCAACGGCGATACTACGTACATAAAGGAGGTGCACTAAAGTGAGAAGTATACTGCTTGCAGTATGTTGTTGTGTAGTACTTGCTGGATGTGGTAACACAGGTGAAAAGCTTACAACTTTTTACACTACATATGATGAGGAGAAGGCAACGAAATTAGAGGAAATACTCAATAATGAAAGCAATATAGATCATGCCAACGTCATTTTCGTAGAAAATCAGTTACTTGTAGCGATGCAAGTAAAGCCGTGGATGCGCTATAAGAAGCGAAAAATCGAAGAAGCTATCAAAGAAAAACTGGAAAAGGAATTTCCTAAGTTACAAATAACGGTTTCAACGGACTTTAAATTGCATTGGGAATCAGCAAAATTAATTGATAAAAACGAAAAAGAAGGATTAGACGATAAATTGGAAAAGCTAGACAAGTTATCAAAGGAGGAAACATGATGGATGTGCAACGTTACCAAACAATTGAACAGCAAATTACACCAAAGCCACCCGTTGCTCTAAATATGTTAAAAGCGTTTTTAGTTGGCGGCATTATTTGTGCAATTGGACAAGCTATTTCATACTTTTATATTATTTTCTTCGATTTTACAGAACAAACAGCAGGCAATCCAACAGTCGCGACAATTATTATAATTACGATGTTTTTAACAGGGGCAGGTTTATATCGAAAAATCGGTCAATTTGCCGGAGCAGGGAGCGCTGTACCAGTTTCAGGATTTGGTAATGCCGTGATTTCTGCCGCGATTGAGCATAAATCGGAAGGCTTTGTTTTAGGTGTCGGGAGCAATATGTTTAAACTCGCTGGATCTGTTATTATGTTCGGTGTAGTCTCTGCATTTTTTGTAGCTTTAATTAAACTGATTCTTGTATCAATCGGGGTGGTATCATGGTAATCGTGTTTCAAACGAAGCCGGCTATTTTAGCATGTTCAGCTGTCACAGGGCCACTCGAACAGAAAAGTGTGTTTAAAGCATATTTTGACTCGATTATGGATGATGAAAGATTTCAAGAAGATACAAATGAAAAAGGTCAAATGGCGCTTATACAAGAAGCAAGTAAAGTTCTGTTAAAAAAGGCGGATGTTAAAAATTTAGATATCGACTATTTTTTAAGTGGCGATTTAATTAATCAAATGACCCCAACAAGTTTTGCAGCAAGAGAGTTAGCGGTGTCTTTTATTGGTTTATTCGCTGCCTGTGCAACAGCCGTTTCATCGGTGATTATTGCAGGATTATTAACAGAGCTTGGCGCATCCAATTTTGCCATTGCAGGTGCGAGTAGTCATCATAATGCGACAGAACGACAATTCCGTTACCCGATTGATTATGGCGCACAAAAGCCTGCAACTGCACAATGGACAGTGACAGCAGCAGGGTATGCGCTTGTTGGGAAGTATCATGAAGGGATGCCTTATATGGTAGCGGCAACGGTTGGAAAAGTAGTCGATTATGGACAGGACAATCCTTTTCACATGGGGGGAGCAATGGCGCCAGCAGCGTATAGTACCATTACAACTCATTTGGAAAAGCGGAAGCAAAAGTTAAGTGATTATGATGTCATTTTTACAGGAGATCTTGGGAAAATCGGCTTAAAAATTTTAAAAGCGATGTTTGCAGAAGATGGTATTAAGAGTGAAGAACTAAATTTAATTCGAGATGCTGGGGAAGAGTATTTCGGGGAAGATAAGCGCTTTCTGGCAGGTGCGAGTGGCGCAGGATGTTCTGCTTCGGTATTTTATAGTTATGTGGATTTACAGTTAAGAACAGGCCGTTATAAAAAAGTGTTGTTAGTAGCAACAGGTGCGTTACTTTCGACGTTATCGTATCAGCAAGGTGAAAGCATTCCTTGTATTGCGCATGCAGTAGAAATTAATGTGTAGGAGGGACCTACTATTATTTACTCATTTATTTTTGCATTTGTTGTTGGTGGGTTAATTTGTGTTGTTGGCCAATTACTAATCGATGTGGGCAAGCTAACACCAGCTCATACATTATCAACGCTTGTCGTTGTCGGAGCGATATTAGATGGGCTGGGGCTATATGAGCCACTAATTGATCTAGCAGGAGCTGGCGCAACGGTTCCGATTACGTCATTTGGCAACGCGCTTACACATGGAGCTCTTGCTGAAGCAGAGAAGCACGGCTGGATTGGCGTATTAACGGGAATGTTTGAAGTAACGAGCTCAGGTATTAGTGCGGCCATCATTTTTGGTTTTATTGCCGCATTATTTTTTAAAACAAAAGGTAAAATTGATTAGACAAATATCCTCCCTTTGTTTGTTTTTGTAACATACATTAGCAAATAAAAGGGAGGTGTTTTTATGGGTAACTATTGTGGAGGCTACAACTATGGCTGGCAAGGCGGTCAATGTCCATCTTATGGTGGCGGTAATGACGGCAATGGCTCTGTATTCGTGTTAATCGTAGTATTATTCATTTTATTGATCATTGTTGGGAGCGTGATTGTGTAAGGAGGAGAAAAAATGGATCAGTTTTTTAAACAAATCGAAAAAAAGACTGGTGTGTCATTTGAAGAAATTTTAGCATTAGCGAATGCTATTCAGCACGCGGATTTCAAAAATGAGCGCCAAGTTCGAAAAATTGTACGCAAAGTAAGTAAGCTGGCTAACCGCCCAATCACGCCAGAATTAGAAAATAAAATCGTACAATCTATTTTACAAGATGGTCAATCACTTGATTTAAATAGTATTCAAAAAATGATGCGATAAAAAAGCAGATCATCCGTATTGAACGGCAATCTGCTTTTTTCACGAATAACAATACGTAACGTAGTTCAATATGTGGCATCAGCTCGTTCTAAGTTGGAATGAGCTGATGTTTTTTAAATAGAAATACTTTTTTCCATTGCGCGATGTGGAATATAAGCGTCTAAAAATTCCGGTGATGTGACTACATAACCGAGTTTCTCGTAAAATGGTACAGCATAAGATTGGGCATTGAGCTTCAATGTTGCCCAACCGTATTGAATGGCATATTTCTCAACATGCTCCATGATCAATATACCAAGACGTTTGCCGCGATAATCTTTCAATACACAAACACGTTCAACTTTTCCGATCCCTGGTGATACTTCCCGTGCGCGAGCGGCTGCAATCGTTTTTTCGCCGTCTTGCACGATAAAGTGTTTCGCTGTCTCATCAAATTCATCTAATTCAAGGTGTACCGGTACACCTTGCTCTTCGACAAATACTTTTTTTCGTACATTAAAAGCGAGTTGTTTTTCTTCTTCTGTTGTAACTAATTTTACATTAAACACGAACTTATTCAACTCCGCTCAATCTAAATGTTTCATATGTCGTCCATGAACCATCTTCTAGTTGGTAGAGAAGGTGGATACGATCGATCGATTCCTTTTCATCTACACCAATCATTCGAAGTTGACCAAAAATATCATCATGCTCAGAATCTGTCATTTTTTGGGCTATAGTAATATGTGGAACGAAAACATGTTTTGGTGTACCAATGTTTAATTGTTCTTGAATTTCTTTATGAATGTCTTCAAGCTGAGGTGTTGGTTCAACGCGGAAATAAATCGCGTTTGTCGTTGGGAAGAACGAACTTACACGCGAAGCATGAATAGCAAGCGGTGCAAATCGATTTGCGATTTCAGTAAGCTTTTTAGAAATCTCTTCGATTTGCATTTCATCTGCTTCAAACGTATCTTTTAATGTCATATGCGGTGTAATTTTCGCATAGTGCGGGTCATAACGTTTGCGATAAGTATTCGCTAAATCTTGTAGTTTTTTTGATGGAAATGCAACAATACCGTACTTCAAAGTTCATTACCTCCCGAAAATTCTAAATTTTTATTCCTTTACAGTATAACAGATAGTATAAATTTGCGCGATTCTACTGCAAAGATTAGCCGAAATTTTCAATTAAAGCACGCTTTAAGTCAGGCTTCCAATATTTCCACGTATGATTGCCCTTAAACTCTTCATAAAATGTATTAAACCCCATATTGACCATTAGCTGATGCATTTCACGGTTAGGTGTTAAAAAGTCCTTCACGGTTTTATCGTGTAAAATCACTTCATCTTCATCCGTACCAATCACATGATAAATGGATAGCAAATCAAGTTGAGTAGCGTTCCGTACTTTATCCATGACTAAATCATCCACATAAGGCGAGTGTAAAATTGCCTTTCCAAAGATGTTAGGGTATTGAATCGCTGCTAGTAATGACACTGTGGCCGCCATTGAATCACCGATTAATCCGCGATTTGAACCTAATGGGATCGTTGAAAATTCCGCATCTAAATACGGTACTAGCTCATGTGCTAAAAAGCGAAGGTATGCTTCATGTTGATCGCCAGATGGGATATATTTTCGCTTTCGGTCTGCTACACTTTTATAGGGTACACCGACAATAATTAAGTGTTCGATTTCATAATCATCAATGAGCTCATCTGCTAAACGAGGAATTCCACCTAACTGGAAATAATCTTTCCCATCGGATGCGATTAAAATATTATATTTATATAGTGGAGTATAGTTTGCAGGGATGTATATCAGTAGTTGTATGTGTTCCTGTAAAGACTCACTGTAAAAAGTAATATCTTTAACTGTTCCTTTATCCACTTATGTCACTCCTTCTCTCGGTTGTAAGGAAATTGTATCATATTAAATCTTAAAGGTGTAAAATATAAGAAGTGCTTTTCTTCCATCCCAACTATAAATAGAAATGAGGATTAGTAATGAATAACAAAAATGTTCGCGTGCATTCAGATGAAGTAGCTGCTGCGACACATGCAGCATTAGAGCGCCGCGGGGTTACAGTAGAAGCGATCGCAGAAATAGTATATGAAATGCAAAAAACATATAATCCCGGTTTAACAATTGAGCATTGTATTAAGTCCGTTGAACGTGTTTTACGGAAACGTGAAGTACAGCATGCTGTGCTAGTCGGTGTCGAGCTCGATGAGTTAGCAGAGAAAAAAATGTTATCTCAACCATTACAATCAATTGTTGAAAACGATGAAGGATTATTTGGTGTCGATGAAACAATTGCACTCGGCTCTGTATTTACGTATGGTAGTATTGCCGTGACAACTTTCGGTCACTTAGATAAACAAAAAATTGGCATTATTGAAAAGTTAGATACAAAAGCAGGTCAAAGTATTCATACATTTTTAGATGATTTAGTGGGTAGCATTGCGGCGAGTGCAGCATCCCGAATTGCTCATAGAATGCGTGATTTAGAGGAACAAGGTGAAACGTTTGCGGATGTCCCACCTGTTGTGCTCGGTCCAAACAATAAGCCAAAACCAAAAAAAGATATATAAAAAGTGCGCCATTTACGTGAAAGTAAATGGCGTTTTTAGTATAAATCACTTATGATAATTACTGGAGATGATCGAAACAAGGAGAAGTTGAGATGAAACTACAAGATATAAAAACATTGATTACAAGTGGTACGGTTTTAGTAGCGCTAGCACTTTATATGATTTTTGGTGATAAACCACCAGAAAAAGTAGAAGATACACAAAGTTCTGTACTTATTCCATTAGAAGAGGCAGAGCAAATAACAGGCAACACACCCCTTGCTGTTGACTATGTATCGGCGAATGACGGCGACACAATTAGTGTGAATATGAACGGTGAAAAGAAGCGAGTTCGTTTATTGATGATTGATACACCGGAGATGAATTATGATAAAGGGGACCCAATGCCATTTGCCGAAGAGGCGAAAAAATTTACGATCAACTTACTAGAAAATGCTGAATCTGTGCAGCTATTATTTGATAAAGGACCAGAGACAGACCATTATGATCGATTACTCGCTTATATTTATGTAGATGGTGTGATGTTGCAAGAAGCGTTATTAAAAGAAGGGTATGCAGCTGTTCGCTACGTAAATAAGCCAAACAATTCATTAGAACAACAATTCCGAGATATTCAAGCAGATGCCGAGCAACAAGATATTAATATCTGGTCATACGATAATTACTTCCAAAAGGACGGGTTTCACCCAGAAGCAGTTAATAATTAAATGATTTATAAGTGTGCATATTCAAATAGTTGAATATGCATTTTTAATTATGACTTGACGTAAATCGATTACTAATATAAACTAAGTTATAAATAGTAAGTGTTAGCTTACGCGTACGAACAAAATGTTTCATCATTAGTCATAAATGGGACGTTTTGATCGTATATATTTTTATACCATATCTCGAATTCGAGATAAAATGAGGAGGAATTTTTTATGACAAAGTATATAGTAGACCAATCACATTCTCACATTGGCTTCCAAGTGAAACATATGATGGTATCAAAAGTAAAAGGTGGATTTGATTCGTATACAGCCGAGGTAGAAGCAACGGATTTAGCTGATTTAACAGATGCAAATATTTCATTTGAGTTTGATGTGGCAAGTATTAACACAAAAAGTGAAGATCGTGACAATCACTTAAAATCAGCTGATTTCTTTGATGTAGCACAGTATCCAACAATTCAGTTTCAATCAACAAACATTACAAAATCTAGTGACCGTTATGAAGTAACAGGGAACTTAACCATTAAAGGTGTCACAAAGCAAGTAACATTCCATACAGAATTTAACGGTAAAGGTACAAATCCTTGGGGGCAAGAAGTATACGGCTTTGAGGCAGAGGCGAAAATTAATCGTGAAGAATTTGGCTTAACATGGAATGCTGCACTTGAAACAGGCGGTGTGCTTGTAGGGAAAGAGATAAAAATTATTGTCGAGTTAGAATTAAACCGTGCTGAATAAATGAACAACAGGAATTCCATTCGTTTGGGGTTCCTGACTTTTTTTGTCTGAATTTGCTATAATAACGATAATCGTTTTAGAAATGAGGGAGTTTTTTTGCTAGTAGATTTTAAGGTGAAAAACTGTTTATCTTATAAAGAAGAAACAGTGTTTTCCATGGTAGCAGGTAGCCGTATACGCAAATTAAAAGCATCGCATACGATAGCACATCATAAATTAAATATGGTGAAAAGTGCATTTATTTTTGGTCCAAACGGCAGTGGTAAATCTAATTTATTTACCGCCATTAAAGTGCTTCGTTCACTGTTATTTAATTTTGAGAGTTTAAATAATGTAACTCAAATGAAATTACCGTATCAACCATTTCAACTTAGTGAGAACAACGGGGAGCCAACCGAGTTTTTAATTGGGCTTCTATTAGATGGGGAATTTTTTGAATATGAAGTTCATTATTGTGCGGACAAGATTTTATTTGAACGTTTTTCAAAAATAATGAAGTTATCGACGAAGCATTTTTTTATACGTACATATAATGAAGAAACGAAGGAATATGAATATACGTTTTCAAAGAAAAAGCATGCAGAGTTAAAAAATTATACACGTCCAAATACGGCATTTTTATCCCTGTTAAATGTTTTTAACGATCCGCAAGCAGCGAAAGTTTTTGATTGGTTCCTCAACAAAATTATTTTTTTAGATGAATCGCATCGTTTATCGAGTCATCCGCTTCTTCGTAAGTTAGAGGATGAAGTGTTTAAGCAAGAAGTACTCAAGCTCTTAAAAATTGCGGACTTCTCCATTCAGGATTTAACCGCTCGTCGTGTGGAAAGAAAAGAGAAAAATACGATTTTACATGATTTTGATATGGCAGATGCAATTATTCAAGAAATAGATATTGATCTCCATTATTTATCATATGATGATAAGGGAACGCCGATTGGCACCAAGACGATTAATTGGACGATGGACTCTAAAGGGACGATTCGCATGTTGTATTTAGCAAGTGTAATGGTAGATGCACATAATAAAGGCAAAACCATTTTCATTGATGAGTTTGATACCGCCTTCCACGTCTCTATTTGTGAATTTTTAATGGCGATTATGAATAGTGAACGAAATGTCAGTAACCAGTTTATCGTGACGAGCCACGAGATTGATTTACTAGATCAGCCGCTTCGTTCAGATCAAATTTGGTTTGTGAATAAAAGCTTTAAAAATGAATCAGAGCTGTATTCACTATTTGATTTTGCAGATTTACATAAAAAGCGCGCGGATATTTCATATGCGAAGCGTTATTTAAAAGGGGAGTTCGGTGCAACACCGGTTATTAATGAATACTTATCAAAACAATATTTAAGAGAGGAAGAACAATGAGAACGAGAGAAAGAGGAAGGCTTGCTTTACGCAAGACAATACTCATTTATTGTGAAGGTGAAACGGAACGTATTTACTTCGAGCAAATGAAAATATTAAAGCGATCAAAAATGGTGAGTGTCAAAATCAAAAATGTAAAACGTTCTGCTATTAAGCTGGCACAGCATGCATACCGTGATTCGAGCTATCAACCATTTGATGAGGTATGGATTGTATTTGATAAAGATGATTTAACAGAGTGGCAATTAGAAGAGGTGAATGCATTTTGTATACAACACAATATTAATATTGCTTATACAAATGAAGCATTTGAACTGTGGCTACTTTTACATTTTGAACAAATCGATGTAAGTCAAGTATATCCTCGTGCGTTACTGAATGAAAAAATGGAGGAATATCTTGGTGTTACACGCTACATACGAAATAAAGGAAACGCTGAAGTCATTGCACCCATTGCGCTGCGTCACGAAGTTGCCGTAAGGAATTGTATGGAAATGATGAAGCTACGTGATTCGGATAGCCGTGATAATCCGTACTGTAATGTGCATGAAATGATTCAAATTGTTTTTTAGGGATCAAGTATAAATTGTTAAAGAGATTCGCATAAGAAGAGCAACAACTCGCGCAATTTTGGCGCGAGTTGTTTTTTATTAATGGCATTAGAAAGCGGGTGTACGTAATAATTTTTAGAAAATATAGAATAATTTTAGATTTAGGGTTGTTTTATTGGATTGAGTATAATAAAATAACCTTAAATATATAAAACCTAGTTGAATTATAGGTTTTAATAGAGAGGTGACATTGTATGGCTACACCAATCGTAAAAATTGAGCAAGTATCAAAATCTTATGCTTCACAGGGGCAGGATGTACTTGTTTTAAGTAATATTTCATTCGATGTAGAAAAAGGTGAAGTCATTTCGATTTTAGGGAAAAGTGGCTGTGGTAAAAGTACATTGCTGAATTGCATAGGAGGCTTTGAACAAGTAAATGGAGGACGTATTTTGCTGGACGGGCAAGAAGTAAAAAAGCCAAGCAAACGCTGTATGATGTTAATGCAAAATTATGGACTATTACCTTGGCGTTCTGTACAGAAAAACGTAGAGCTAGGGTTAGAGGGGCTAAACCTTTCAAAAGAAGAGATACATCAAAGGGCAAAGGACTATTTACAAATGGTAGGCCTTGCGGACCGTGCCAATGCATTTCCGAGTGAGTTATCAGGAGGGATGCAACAACGTGTAGCGATTGCACGAGCACTCGCTATTCAGCCAGAAGTCATTTTAATGGATGAACCTTTTGGGGCACTTGACACATTTACACGCTATTATTTGCAAGATGAGCTGATTCAAATCCAAAAGCGAGAGCATACAACGATTGTGCTTGTTACGCACGATATTGATGAAGCAATTTATTTATCAGACCGCATTTTTATTATGAGTGCAAACCCAGGGCAAGTGCATAAAGAGATTAAAATTCATGGCTCGAAACCACGCGATCGCTCGGATTCTGATTTTCAGCATTATCGTGAGCTAATCTTTAATGAATTCCAGTTTACCAATAAACAAGCAATTGAATACAACATTTAGGAGGAAGAGTATGAAAAAGGTTTATGGATTATTCGTATTATTGTTCGTACTTGTGCTTGCAGCGTGCAGCAATGATGAGGCAACCACTTCGTCAGCTGAAGGTGAAAAGCCAACAATAAAAATTGGTTATTTACCTATCACACATGCCGTGCCGCTTTATATGCAAACAGACAGTGAATATGAAGAGTACAAGTTAGAATTAGTGAAATTCGGTTCATGGCCAGAGTTGATGGATGCCTTAAATACAGGAGCTATTGACGGGGCATCGGTACTGATTCAGCTAGCAATGAATGCAAAGGAAAAAGGCATTGATTTAAAGGCAGTTGCACTTGGTCACCGCGATGGCAACGTATTAGTCGGTGCACCACAGATTGAATCAGTAGAAGATTTAAAAGGGGAATCATTCGCTATTCCAAGTCGTTTCTCGACACATAATATTTTGCTATACGAGATGTTGCAAAAACATGGAATTGCTTATGAAGATGTTAATGTTATTGAACTACCACCAGCAGAAATGCCAGCTGCATTAGCGGAAGGTCGTATTGCAGGCTATGTAGTAGCAGAGCCATTTGGGGCGATTTCAGTGGCACTTGAAAATGGTAAAGTGCTTTACCAATCACAAGAAATTTGGCAAGATTCCATCGACTGTGGGTTAGTATTACGTGGTCAATTTATCGACAAAAATCGTGAATTAGCAAAAAGCTTCGTAGGCGATTATGTAGCAGCTGGCGAGTTAGCAGAAGCAAAAGATGCTCACACACATGAAGTAGTAAATGAATACTTAACAGTAGAAGAAAATGTTTTAGATTTATCACTAGAGTGGATTTCATACGATAACTTAAAAATCGAAGAAGAAAGTTATGCCGTTTTACGTGAGGCACTACTTGAAATGGGTTTATCTGAAAATCCACCAGCTTACGAGGATTTCGTAGATCCAACTTTATTTAACTAATACTGACGGAGGGTAGCAATGCTATGTTAAAGAAACTTTCACCAATCGTTATTGGAATTATTTTACTCATTGCATTGTGGCAAATTGCTACAGTCGTTGGTGGACATCAGGCAGCGCTTTTCCCTCCGCCATCCAAAGTGGGAGAAGCATTGGTGTCCATCGTCTCAGATGGCTCCATTTTTACACATATACAAATTAGTTTATTTCGCTTCTTTACAGGTTATTTATTGGCCGTTGTTGTAGCAGTTGTACTTGGATTAGTGCTTGGTCGATTACCGACTATTTGGTCTGTACTGGATCCAATCGTACAAGTACTACGTCCCGTATCACCAATTGCGTGGTCACCATTTATCGTCTTATGGTTCGGTATTGGGAATATGCCAGCGATTATCATTATTTTCATCGCTGCGTTTTTCCCGGTGCTATTATCGACTGTATCCGCAGTGAAAAAAGTGGATAAAACGTATTTACGTATCGCCGCAAACTTAGAAATGTCTCAAGCAGAAACATTGCGAAAAATTGTTCTTCCAGCTTCATTCCCGATGATCGCAAATGGTCTCCATATGGCGTTAGGGACTGCTTGGATTTTCCTAGTAGCAGGCGAAATGGTTGGCGCACAATCAGGTCTTGGTTTTTTAATTGTTGATGCGCGAAACTCATTAAGTCTTGATGTTGTCATGGCAGGTATTGTTGTGATTGGTGTGCTTGGTCTTATGTTAGATAAGCTTATCCATTATTTTGAGGCGTGGGTCAATCGCATTTGGGGCGGTATGAAAGCATAATAAAAAGCCTGAAGCTTCAGGCTTTAACAGGACGAATATGTATATGTTCAACACGTTCGCCAGTTTTGCTTGAATAATAGCCAACTTCAACGCGATGCTCGTCATCATCAACAATTTCTTTGTAGCAAGTTTCAAGGTGTTCAGCACCCCAAATAATCATCGCATTGAATACATGTTCAAGTGCGAGGCCTTTGTCAGTAAGTGTGTAGCGGTAGCGCGGAGGATGACTAACATATAGCTCAGACTTTGCGATACCAGCCTCTTCAAGTTCTTTTAATCGACTGGATAAGACATTTGCTGAAAGACCAGGGAGTTTTAGCTTAATATCATTGAAATTTGATACACCAATCATCAGTTCGTGGATAATGAGTAATGTCCATCGATCACCTAGAATATTTAATGTTTGTGCAATATTACACGGTAAGTCATAGCGAGTTTTCATTGTGAGACCTCCTTGTAACATTAGTATAAGCATTAAATTTATGTAATGCGAGTAGTAAAAATTAATTTACTTAAAAAAATTAATCTATAGGAGGAATTTCAAATGGCTTTATTTTTAGTAGAATCAACAATTAACGAGGTATCGACAAAAGAGGGATTTTCAACATTAGTTGAAAAAGTAAATGGAACAGATGCTGTAAATGTCATTGAGGTACAAGTAGCAAAAGGCTTTACACGTGCCTATTTCATCATTGAAGCAGATGCTGAAGCGACAGCAAAATCAGCATTAGAAGCGCAAGGTGTAGCGATTGATTTAGTAAAAGAAGTACGTTTAATTGGTAAAGAATTAGACGAAGTAAAAGCTGGTGGAGAACAAGTAAACTACTTAGTAGAGTGGGAGATTCCAGCAGAAATCACTATGGAAAAATATTTAGAGCGTAAAAAGAAAAACTCGGTAAAATATGAGGAAGTACCAGATGTAAAATTCTCACGCACGTATGTATGTGAAGACATGACAAAATGCTTATGTTTCTATGATGCACCAGACGAGGCAGCAGTAAAACGTGCACGTGAAGCAGTACAAACACCAATTACGTCATTAACAGAATTAGCAGACTAAAGGATAGGAAGGAAGAGGGCAAATGGCGATTGATACAAAGCGTTTACAGGCAATCATCGATGAAAAATTAAAGCCTGTCGTAAAAAAAGTAGATGAACAGGCGTTTTATGCGGAGGATTATATAATCGCATTAGGAGAAGCAGGATTCTTCGATTCTACGACAAAAGACGAGGCCACAATTTTGCAGGATGAAGCATTCGTTGTGTTAGAAACAGCAAAGGTTTGTATGACAACGGCGTTTTGTGTATGGTGCCATTTAGCTGCTCTAACGTATATTCGAAAGTCGAGCAATCAATATTTGCGAACAGAGCTTTTGCCGAAGCTAGAAAATGGTGAATTATTAGGTGCAACAGGCTTATCGAATCCAATGAAATTTTACTCAGGGCTTGAAAAATTACACCTGTCTGCTGAAAAGGTAGAAGGTGGCTATGTCATAAACGGTATTTTACCTGCTGTTTCCAATCTAGGGAAGCGCCATTATTTTGGTGCAATCGCGAGTGTAGGGAAGCAAGAAGTCATGGTGCTTGTATCAACACAAACAAAAGGACTTGAGTTAAAAGAGAAGGTCGGTTTTATCGGTGTGAATGGGAGTGCAACATATACGTGTAAATTCGATCATGTCTTTATCCCACAAGAGCAAGTGATTGCTGAATTAGCAGGTGCCTTTTGTGAAATCATTCGTCCGACATTTATTTATTATCAAGTACCACTTGGCGCAGGTGTTATTGCAGCAGCAGCAGCAGGAATTGAAAAGGTCAAGGCGAAGCAAAACGGTTGTAATGAGTATTTGCAAGTGCAAGCGAACAAGCTATATGAAAACTATGACCGCATTATGAATGAACTGTATGCGCAAGCGAAAAATGTTTCATTAAACAATATTGTAGAAACACGCCTACAAGCAGTTCAGGATACATTAGAGGCAGTACAGGCGAATATGCTTCATAATGGTGCAGCAGGCTATGTAGCAGGTAGCATTGCCTCTCGTAAATTACGCGAAGCCTATTTCTTTGCTAACTTAACACCGACTGTTCGTCATTTAGAAAAAATAAAAGCAAAATTGCAATGAAATAAATAGCGCGTAGGACTCTGTAAAATGAAAGACCAGCGATTACTTACTCTTATTGTAAGGGATTGCCTTTCATGTGACCTAATATATTCAATGCAGTACATCACTTAATAATTAAGTGGTGTACTTTTTGTTTTATAAGTTCATAACGAATAAATTAAGAACGTATATTTCCATTTGGGTAATGGTTGCTTTCCGCTCCGGCACTCGCTTTCCACGGGCGAGATCAAGCCTCCTCGTCGCTCATGCTTCGGTGCTCCTGTCGCTACGCTTTCGTCGCAAATAAATTTCCTGCGGGGTCTTGATTGTCTCGCTTTTCCCGTAGGAAGCTGTGTTCTGTAGCGAAAGGCGTAATGCCGTCAGCTACACTCTCGTGCCTCCACTACAAGCAACTGTTGTTCCATAAAATAATGGATTTCTAAAAAATAATGAAAGACCCTCATTGATGAAAGTAAAAGCTTGAGCGATTATACATGCAAACTAAAAGAAAATGATTGCTTTTAGATAAGAGAAATTTTTTCTAGAATATTGAGAAGTATTTACTTTTGCCGTAGCGCGCCATAGCCACAGGAGCCGGAACAGGAGATCCAAACAGGCCGCGCCTGTTTTAGCTCCTGTGTAGGCTGTGGCAAAGCGCGGAGGCTACGATTATGCTTTCTTTTAATAGCTCTTACTATTTACCTGGAATTTTTATGATGAATCTTTGCTCATTACGAGTTATAAGGATGAAATTTTAAGAGGTAACCGTATAAAACAATAAAAAGGGTAGTGCATCATTTTGACATATAAGTCACACAATACAATGCAATGTATTATCCATTATTCTGCAACTACTAGAGCTGGAAATAATGAGTAGAAGGTGTTAAATCATGATTAATTTTATTGGTGTGACTTATGAGAATACCCTGGAAAAAGAAATCACTTTAAGTCATGTGAATTTGTCTAACTATAAGTGGGTTTGGGTGGATTTTAATGCCCCTACGGATGAAGAAATACGGCATTTAGCAGATACTTTTCATTTTCATCCCCTTGCCATTGAAGATTGTGTCTATAGGTTACAAAGACCTAAATTAGATTATTATGATAATCATACTTTTTATGTGACACATATTGTGAAGGAGGAAAATAAAGAAATTATAAAAGAACAATTAGATTTTTTTGTTGGAGAAAAATTTGTCGTTACTTTTCATCGGAAACCGTCGAACGAAGTAACCCAAGTGAGGGATCGATTGTTTGCTCAAAAAAACTTGGATAAATGGGATACTTTTTATGTGTTTTATCAAATTTTGGACAAGATTGTAGACAACTACTTCCCACTTATTTATAAGATTGAAGATGAATTAGACAAAATTGAACATAATACACAAAATAAATCGATGAATAATTTAATGACTCAATTATTTGATACAAGATATATGTTATTGAATTTAAGGCACACGGTTAACCCAATGAGGGATTTGCTTTACCGTATGTTAAATTCCCATCATTTAATTGAAATTAAGAATAGAAGAGAATATTTTTCTGATATTTATGATCATTTATTGAAATTATCAGAAATGGTTATGTCGAATCGAGAGTTGACTGCGGATATAAGAGACAGTTATTTGTCATTGAATGCTCACCAAACGAATAATGTAATGAAAGTTTTAACAATTATTACATCTATTTTTGCTCCCTTAACTTTTATCGCAGGGATATATGGAATGAACTTTGAAAATATACCTGAATTAACTTGGAAATATGGTTATTTCCTTTCTCTAGGCATAATGTTGATCATTGGCGTATTGATGTATCTTTGGTTTAGGAGAAAGGGATGGTTCCAATAATTACTTGTTGGACGAATGGTGGTGCTGTAAAAATAGGATTATCACTATTCAAAACTTCATCTAAAACAGTTAAGGAAGAATTATGTTATTGCAACACCTCATGCTTTTTATAGTCTGTGGCAATAGTAGGTAACTCTTGATAAGAAGTAGTAACGACTTTATTTAATCCTTCTCGGTCCAATGTAAGTGCTAATACTTCTGTATTTTCACTTTTTATGAGCATATACCAAGCGAATGTAAATGTATCAATTGTTTCGATTTTTTGGATATCTTGTAGCATATTATACGTATTTTTTAATAGCATATCTTCTGTTAAAAACTCGGATGTTTGTAATTGTAATAATACATCTTCTTTATCGTCCGTTGGTGTTACTTGAATATCTAAAATGGCATTCTCCAATAGATGTGTAGTTGAAATTTGTGCGATAGTGGTCATTGTTGAGTAACCTGGTGTTGTTTGTGTTACTCTGTTTTCCAGCTGATTTTGTTGCTGATCGCTTGGTTCATCTACCATGAAAATATTGATACCGCCAACAATAATTAAAAGGAATAATAAAACCATGTATAGCTTCGTGAATTTTCTAAACATTATAGTCCCTCACGTTCCTAGTTGTTCTATTTGGGATTATACGAAGGAATAATTATAAATGCAAATCAGTAGTTGTAAAATCCATCATAAAAGAGGTGACTCGAAGACAGAGCCACCTCTAGTTTGTTAAATAGCATGTTCATCGTCGTATTCTTTAGGCAATTGTTCCTTATAAAAGAGGAATGATTCGTCTTCTAATTGATGCATCTTTTCTTCGTTAATACCAATTGCTAGTACACCAGAAAAAATTGTTTCCCACCATGTTTCAGTAATAATCATAAAAATTGCCTCCTTCTTTTCGCTAAAACTACATGTCTTATTATTCGGAAAATTTTGGCACCTTAGCTATTCATTTGTAAACGGCTAAAGCAAATGTTACGATTTCTGAAAAGCCACAAAGGATTTTATAGATTATTTATGTAATCTATATCGTTAATATGTGTGATTGAATATAGATTATGCATAAATTTTTTTAAAGCTCTGTTTAAGTGAAGTGTTGATATTATAAAATAATGTTCTTGCTTTATAAAAGAGGAGGATATGGTTATGCGTTATACACAGCTAGATGTTGAACAAATGATTGATGAACAGCGTACTTTTTATTTCACACGTGCCACAAAAGATGTGATGTTTCGTAAAAATCAGCTTTTAAAATTAAAGGAAACAATAAAAAAATATGAGCAAGATGTCGTACAAGCATTACAGCAGGATTTGCATAAGAGTGAATTTGAGGCGTATGCAACAGAAATTGGCATTGTGTACGATTCAATTTCGTATATGTTAAAAAATATTGAGGCATGGATGAAGCCTGAAATGGTGAAAACGCCGATTCAATTCCAGCCAGGAAAAAGCTTGATTGTGCGTGAACCATACGGTGTTGTCCTGATTATCGCGCCGTTCAATTATCCATTCCAATTAGTGATGGAACCGTTAATTGGTGCTATTATTGGTGGAAATACAGCGATTGTGAAACCGTCTGAATCCAGCGTACATACAGCGGCAATTGTGAAAAAAATACTTGAGGAAGCATTTGAGCCTCGTTATGTGCGTGTTGTGGAAGGTGAAAAAGAAGAAGTGACAGCACTGATTCATGCACCGTTTGATTACATTTTCTTTACAGGAAGTGTAGCAGTCGGAAAAATCGTAGCAAAGGCAGCAGCAGAGCGTCTAACACCAATTGCTTTAGAGCTTGGCGGTAAAAGCCCCGCAATTGTCGATCAAACTGCTAATTTAGAAGTCGCAGCGAAACGCATTGCTTGGGGAAAATTCAACAATGCTGGGCAAACATGTGTAGCTCCAGATTATGTACTTGTCCAGCGCTCTGTTTATAAAAAGTTTGTAAAAATCATGCAAAAAACGATTATGAACTTCTATGGTCAGGACGCACAAACAAGTAAAGATTTTGGCCGTATTATAAACGAGCGTCAGTTCCGCCGTTTAGAGGCCATTTTACAAGCAGAAAGGGCCAATATTACATTTGGTGGAAAAATAGATAGCGAGGATTTATATATCGAGCCAACAATTATTGAAAATGTTGATTGGAATAGCCCCGTCATGGAGGACGAGCTATTTGGTCCCATTATGCCAATCATGGCTTATGAAGATTTACCGCGTGTTATCCATTGTGTAAGGAAGCTACCGAAGCCACTTGCTGCCTATTTATTTTCTGAAAATGAGCAGGCGATTGATTACTTTTTAGAAGAGTTGCCATTTGGCGGTGGTTGCATTAATGATGTCATCACTCATGTTGGTAATGTTCATTTACCATTCGGTGGGGTAGGTCCTTCTGGTGTGAAGGCTTATCACGGAAAGGCGAGCTTTGAAAACTTTACGCATCCGAAGTCTATCTTAAAGCGCTCCAATAAATTAGCGAATAATTTATTATTCCCACCATACAAACAAAAAGTAAAATTAGTGCGTACCATTATGAAATAAATAATAGGCTCGCTGTCAATGACAGCGAGCCTTCTTTTCGCACATTTTAATTACGGATGAGATAATCAAAGGCGCCTAGTGCAGCTGTTGCACCTGAGCCCATAGAGATGATGATTTGCTTATAAGCACTATCTGTACAGTCGCCCGCTGCGAACACACCAGGGATTGTTGTAGCCCCGTGCTTATCCACAACGATTTCACCCATACGTGTTTTTTCAAGTTGATCACCTAACCAGTCTGTGTTTGGCACAAGACCGATTAAAATGAACACACCTTGTAAATCGATATGGTGTTCTTCGCCAGACTCACGGTCAATATACGAAATACCATCTACTTTATCTGTACCTGTAATTTCTTTTGTTTGTACATTTTTTAGCACCGTTACATTCGGTAAGCTATAAAGGCGATTTTGTAATACTTGGTCTGCCTTTAGCTCTGGCATGAATTCAAGAACCGTTACATGGTTTACAATCCCTGCAAGGTCGATTGCTGCTTCGATACCAGAGTTACCACCACCGATCACCGCTACATCTTTCCCTGCAAATAGAGGGCCATCACAGTGTGGACAGTACGCTACACCTTTATTTTTGAATTCGGCTTCACCTGGAGCTCCTACATTGCGCCAACGAGCCCCTGTTGAAAGAATGACTGTTTTACTTTTCAGTACAGCCCCATTTTCAAGTTCGATTTCGATGAACTCTTTTTTCTCTAAACGTGTTGCACGTTGTAAGTTCATCACATCGATTGGGTAATCTTTTACATGCTCTTCAAGGCTGGCCACAAATTTTGGCCCTTCTGTTGCCTTTGTACCGATAATATTTTCGATTGCTAATGTGTCATTTACTTGACCACCAAAGCGTTCTGCCACAATACCTGTACGAATGCCTTTACGCGCTGCATAAATTGCTGCACTTGCCCCTGCTGGACCACCGCCTACAACAAGTACATCGAAAGGTTCTTTGTTATCGAATTCTGAAGCGTCTGGACCGCCACCTAATTTGCCTAAAATCTCTTCTAATGTCATACGTCCGCTACCGAATGTTTCCCCATTTAAGAAGACTGTTGGTACGGCCATAATATCTTTGCTTTCCACTTCTTCTTTAAATGCTGCGCCGTCGATCATTGTGTGCGAAATGTTCGGATTTAACACACTCATAATGTTCAGTGCTTGTACAACATCCGGACAGTTGTGACAACTTAAGCTCACATATGTTTCGAATCGATATTCGCCTTTGATATTTTTAATTTGATCAATGACGTTTTGGTCTACTTTCGGTGCACGACCACTAACTTGTAGTAGTGCTAGCACTAATGATGTAAATTCATGTCCTAGTGGAACACCAGCAAACACGATACCTGTGTCTTCGCCAACACGGTTTACGCTAAAGCTAGGCGTTCTATGTAGCGATACTTGTTCCACTTGGATAAGAGAAGACATTGATTTTAATTCATCTACTAAAGCAAGCATGTCGCGTGATACATCGTCTGAGCCCACGCTTACTTTTAGCACGATATCGCCTTCTAACAGCTCTAAATATTGCGCTAACTGTGCTTTAATTTCTGCATCTAATTTCATTAGGAATCTTCTCCTTAGATTTTACCTACTAAGTCAAGGCTTGGTTTAAGTGTTTCAGCACCTTCTTGCCATTTTGCTGGACAAACTTCGCCTGGATTGTTACGTACGTATTGAGCCGCTTTAATTTTATTTACTAAAGTTGAAGCGTCACGACCGATACCGTCAGCGTTAATTTCAACAGTTTGTACAACACCGTCTGGATCGATGATGAATGTACCGCGTTGTGCAAGACCTGCTTCTTCGTCTAACACATCAAAAGTGCGAGAAATTGTGTGAGATGGATCACCAATCATGATGTATTCGATTTTACCGATTGCTGGTGAAGAATCATGCCAAGCTTTGTGTGTGAAGTGTGTATCAGTTGATACTGAGTAAACTTCTGCACCTAACTCTTTTAATGTTGCGTATTGGTTTTGAAGATCTTCTAATTCCGTTGGGCATACGAAAGTGAAGTCTGCTGGGTAGAAGCAAACTACGCTCCATTGACCTTTGAAGTTTTCTGATGATACATCGATGAATTCACCTTTGTGATAAGCTTTTGCTGAAAATGGTTCTACTACTTTACCGATTAATGACATTGTTTACTTCCTCCTTGATTACATAAGGTAATTGCAATAATTCCTTTTTTATAATAATTATTGCCTATGTGGAAATTATGGTGGAAAACGGCTGGGTTTGTCAACCCTCATCATATCCTGAATTCTCCCCAATTATGCATATTATAGATGAAACAATCCCCAAGTGATAAGGTTCACGCACGTTTGACTACAATAGGTTTCGCAAAAATGTCGAAAATTAGACATAAATCTTCCGAATATTACCGAATAAATTTTTATAAACAATCGCAGTAACTACAGTAATAAGTATAGAAATATCGTTCATAATGAGATAAGTTAATAGTGAATAAATAGGTGGGAGGCATAAATATGGATCAATTTATGAAACGAGCAGTGGAATTAGCTATTCAAAATGTGCAGGAAGGTGGACAGCCTTTTGGTGCCGTGCTTGTGAAAGATGATCAAATTGTAGCAGAAGGTGTGAATGAGTTACATAAATCATATGATATTAGTGGGCATGCGGAATTGTTAGCGATCAGAAGAGCACAGGAAAAGATACAAACTCATCAGTTAACAGGTTATACGATGTATGCGAGTGGAGAACCTTGCGCCATGTGTTTAACAGCGATGTATTTTGCGGGAGTGGAGACGGTATTTTATTGTCAGTCCGTAGAAGATGCAGCTGGAGTAGGACTGGAGAAATCACAATTTATTTATGGAGAGTTGCAAAAGAAAAGGGAAGAACGAGCACTTACAATCAAACAGATGAAGTTAACAGAAGAGCAAAAAAACCCAATGCAACTTTGGAAAGAGCAAGCGTAAATTGAAACAAGAGGATTTTTTGAACTTTCATTCTCATTTAAGATGGATTTTTTGAGAATGTAGAATGGCATTTATTTTATAAAGAGCAAGTTACATCGTTACGGATATAGCTTGCTCTTTGCTGTTATTTAACCTAACTTACTTCCGTAATGATATTTGGGAAACTAATTAAAATGCTTGTACCGATGTTTTCTTCACTTTGAATTGTAATCGTTCCTTGGTGGTCTTGAATAATTTTATTTATAATCATCATCCCAAGGCCAGTCCCTTTAGATTTCGTAGTATAGAATGGCTCAAAAATACGCTCTAATGAGGGCACTGAAAAACTTACATTTTTTTAAATGAACAATCAAAAAAAGGCAACTAGCGTTCAAAATGAACTGAAGTT
>NZ_JBYQFK010000018.1:0-89139 GCF_057837305.1 Lysinibacillus sp. RU7
TTCATCGGTTGATGGGAGAGTAAAGAAGACATCTTTTGTACTTTAGAACCCCACTCATTCATGGGTGGGAGTGTCAGCAAAAGATAAAATGAAGTTTATCGCTGAGTTAAGAAAACGATGCCCTCATGTACAGTTTCCGGACAATCAAGAGTTCGAGTAACTAGCTCTCTTATGAGGGAAGAGAAGAACCCATAAAGATAAACAAATGCGAATGCTAGTAAATTGTAGCATTCGCGTTTTATTTTTCGTTGCACTCAGTTGTCATCTGATTTTTTACCATTGTATATATAAATCAACTTAAAACTGACGATATTCGTAGCGTCCATATCGTAACCTCTGTGCTTCCCAACTACCTACAATAAAGGAAAATCAAATATTTTTACCCCTGCTAATTAAAAAGTTGCTGTATCCGGTCAAAATAACCTGGTACGAGCAAAACCTTATCGTATCCGAGCAAAAGCCCGGGGTATCCGGTCAAAAAGCTACGGTATCCGAGCAAAAAATCGCCGTATCCGGTCAAAACAACCTGGTCCGAGCAAAACACTACGGTATGCGGGCAAAAGCCAGGAGTATCCGGTCAAAAAGCTACGGTATCTGAGCAAAAAATCGCCGTATCCGGTCAAAACAACCTGGTCCGAGCAAAACCTTACCTTATCCGAGCAAAAGCCCGGGGTATCCGGTCAAAAAGCTACGGTATCCGAGCAAAAAGTCGCCGTATCCGGTCAAAACAACCTGGTCCGAGCAAAACCTTGCCTTATCCGAGCAAAAGCCAGGAGTATCCGGTCAAAAAGCTACGGTATCCGAGCAAAAAGTCGCTGCATCCGGTCAAAAATCCCCAGTGCTAACAAGATTGTCCACTGAATAACAAATTGTATGAAATTTTGCGCAAGCTAAAAATATTAAATAATTTCGTTATCCTGATATTTTGAGTTTCTAACAATACAATTAAACTACAAATGTAGTATAATTGCTTTTTGTAAGTTTGAGTTTCTCATTACGTATTAATAATTTTAGATGGAGTTGTTCGAAGTTATTAATAATATGATGGAAATGAAACTTTATGCTTTTGCAGTTCCTCTGTAAATAGTAGGGATGATCCACATAAATCATCAGGGAGCTATTGCCAGTTGTAAAAAGAGACGAACTAGACAGATCAGATATTCCTTCGTATCAGACACCATAAGTATTTCTGTATCCGTTTATCCTATGTTAGGGAAATTATTCAGAATGTCCTGTTGTTTTTAAGGGTGAGTCGATTCGGTCCTATCATTTTTGAATTGGTTAATATACCATCCATTATTTAAGGTGGATGGCGCAGGTCTTTCTAAAAGTTGATTGATCCTGTTTGATGATTTATGCAAAATTCCGAAGAGAGGATGCCCAAAAATGATGCCCATTTCAGAGCACAGATCTAATTCCCATAGAAATGGCATCAGTTGATCGGGGTAATGAAACTAAAATTTGAATGGATGTTTATACATCACAAGAAAGGAGTGCTTATCAATGGGAAGAGTACAAGGTAAAGTAGCATTAGTAACAGGAGGGGCTTCAGGTATTGGATTATCTGCAGCAACATTATTGGCAAAAGAGGGCGCAAAAGTAGTCGTTGCTGATTTCAATGTAGAAGGAGCGAAGGAGGTAGCTGAACAAATTAACGCGCAAGGCGGAGAGGCTATCGGTATGTTCCTTGATGCAGGGAATGAAAATTCAATTAAAGAAGCAATCGAAAATACAGTAGAACATTTTGGTACAATTACAGTTCTATTTAACAATGTTGGTTTAACGAATCTTCAGAAAGATTTAGATGTAGTAAATCTGGATTTAGAAGAGTGGGACCGACTAATGAATGTCAACTTAAAGAGTGTATTAGTTGGTAGTCGCTATGCCATCCCGCATATGGCGAAAGCTGGCGGCGGTTCAATTATTAATACAGCATCGATGGCTGGATTCACAGGCGACGTTGTACGTTCTGCTTACGGCGCTTCAAAGGCGGCTGTAGTGAACTTAACGAAATACATCGCGGCTCAATACGGGAAAGACAAAATCCGCTGTAATGCGATTGCACCTGGTTTAATTTTAACACCAGCTGCAAAGCGCAACATGAGTCAACAAGTATTAGATATTTTCGCGAAGTACAATGCGTTACCATACCATGGTGAAGCAGATGATATCGGCTATACAGCAGTATTCCTAGCCTCCGATGAGTCTAAGTTCATCACTGGCCAAACAATTCAAGTTGAAGGTGGCCATTATATTGCCAATCCAAGTGCCCCTGACTTCCAAGAATTAATGCGTCAGGCACAAAAATAATCTTTCTATAAATAGAGTCCGAGTGAGTATTCAAATCACTCGGGCTTTTTTATATAAAAATTAACATCTTAGTTTTCCGTGAGGGCTATGCTTAACTTCCATATTTGTTCAACGTTTTGAGGATTGATGGCATAACTAGGATAACTAGTTGAACCGAATATATTTTTCAATTGTGTCAAGCCTTTTTCGGATGTGGCTGGTTTTACAATTTCTCTTTTATGATTGATCAGTTGGCCGGTTAGATCTTTAAATTCATCTGAGGTACAAATATGAAAATAGTTATCCGCCATGCCTGCTGGTAAAGGGTTCGTGAGGTTTTGTAAATGGGCAAATACTTTCCAAACGGAATGCATTTTTTCTATCGTTTCTTTTGATAGTTTGACACGGTTAATTTGAATGGCATTCACTTTAATCCCCATGTGTTTATATTCTTCTGCCAGTTTAAAGGTTAGCATTAATAACGCCATTTTCGAGTCTCCGTACATCTTATACGTACTATAAGCCCGCTTGCCTCTATACTCGCCACGCAAATTGTCGAACTCAATTTTTCTTTTTGGGTCAAAGAAGTTTTTAATATTTGTCGTACAAGCATGGAGAATTCTTGGGTCTGGTGATTTTGCTAGATAATCTGCTAATAAGCGAGTCATGAAAAAAGGGCCGAATGTATTCGTCGCAAAAGACAATTCGATACGCTCGGGACTAAGTTTATATTCTTTTTCGCCGTGATTTAAGTATGCGGCGTTATGGATCAGGATGTCCAACCTCGGGTATTTCGCTTTAAAAGCAGCACAAAATGTACGGATCGAATCAAAAGAAGAAACATCCAGTTCCATCAAATCTACATTCGTATTTTTAGTCGTTTCCATAATATCGTGTTGGACCACTGTACTAATGTTCAGATTGCGGCAAGCCATAATGACACGATATCCTTCTGTTGCAAATTTAAGAGCAGCTGCTTTACCAATACCAGAATTTGCGCCTGTAATAATTACAATTTTGTCTTGCATCGAGTACCTCCTGTTCTTTTATCCATATTAGGTCCTTCCACATATAAACATTAAAACAGTATAGGGGTGCTTTGCGTCATTTAGAACAAATCCCACTAGCTAACATAAGCGATTCAAAAGGGAGATTTTTATTTAAGTGAATGTATCGATAATTAACCAGTTTGTTCCTCATATTCTTTCGGATTTATAATTCTATAGACTTTTACATTGTCCTCATGTATTGAGATAAAATGATTGGATTGTCTTGTATTTAATCCTCTAATGCTACCTTTGTTTTTACCTATCAGTTGAGGGCGGCTACTACCGATCTTCCAGCAATATAGCTCGTTGTATCTATTAAAAAAGTATGCAAATTTTCCTCTTACACAAAGAGCATGTGAGCCATATAAGATTTTAGGTACTTTATAAGATGCTATCGTTTTTTTAGTTGGGTTTACGCACAGTAAAGGGAAATCTCTATAAGGAAAAAGCCATAATGAAGAAGACTTTCCTTTGCAGATAGCATAACAGTCAGCGATGGATGGTCTATGTAATAAGTCGCTATGATATCTAAACGTGGGCGTACCACTATATGAAAAAAGTACAAGTCCTTCAATTGAAATGCCACTTCCAAATACACCTTCGTCAAAATAACTAATCCAAATCCCTTCTTTGCTGGTCACTATATCTTCAATAGCATCTCCACAGTAAAAGGAGTTCTGAATTTTACCATCAGTATTTAAAATGTATAGATTGTCTCGTTTACTATTATTACGTGCATCAGCAATTAGAAAATGATTATAGTCAATCCATCTAATGAATGGATAATTACAATTGATATTAACGTGATTAAGAGTTATTTGAGTGTCGCCTATTTTTACTATAAGTTTGCTGTTCGTTTTGAATACTAATAATAATCCATAGTCGTCGTTCCAATCACAATCAATTAATTTCATATCGTGATTACTTGGTGATTTTGAGTACAAAATAGTTTCAATCATGTCCATGAAATCATCCCCTAAAGTATCATATGTAAATATTATACAACAGATAAGAGGGTGTCTCAAAATTCATTTTCAATTACTTTGAACTGCTTCCTGTCAAATAAATAATAAAAGCTGTCTTGTTAGTGAACTTCATTTATTTCATCATTAGAATAATCAGTTTGATATTTTAGTGGAATGATTAGTCAAAGACGACCTAACTCCTGTAGGAAAAGCGAAAGCGAGTTAGTTGTAGCAAAAATCAAGATATTCCAATACACTCGCTTGTCATAAAAGGTAAATCAATACGCGATGTATATTCATCAACTAATAAGAAAATATTGGAATCACAAATTCCGTGGATGTTTAAAAAAATTGGGTAAATTATATAGAGGTTTATTTTTGAAAGGAGTTTTAGAGCAATGGGAAGAGTACAAGATAAGGTTGCACTTATAACAGGTGGAGCGTCAGGTATAGGATTATCGACCGCGCTATTATTAGCGAAAGAAGGCGCAAAAGTAGTCATCGCGGATTTTAATATGGATGGCGCGAAGGAAGCGGCAGAAAGTATAAAAGCCCAAGGTGGAGAGGCTGTTGGGATATTTCTTGATGCGGGAGATGAAAAGTCCATTAAGGAAGCGATTGACTATACCGTTGAATATTTTGGTCACATAACGGTGTTATTTAACAACGTAGGACTAACAAATCTTCAGAAAGATTTAGATGTTGTGAATCTAGATTTAGATGAATGGGACCGGCTCATGAATGTGAATTTAAAGAGTGTGTTGCTTGGCAGTCGGTTTGCTATACCGCACATGATAAAAGCTGGTGGCGGCTCGATTATTAATACGGCATCGATGGCTGGATTTACCGGTGATGCTGTTCGTGCTGCATACGGAGCATCGAAAGCAGCGGTCATCAATCTGACAAAGTATATCGCTACGCAATACGGAAAAGATCATATTCGATGTAATGCAGTAGCGCCGGGGTTAATTTTAACACCTGCTGCCGAACGAAATATGGCGCCTGAGGTGTTGGATATTTTCGCGAAATACAATGCGTTACCGTATCATGGGGAACCAGATGATATAGGCTATACCGTTTTATTTTTAGCTTCGGATGAGTCTAAGTTCATCACGGGACAGACAATCCAAGTAGAAGGCGGCCATTATATTGCCAATCCGAGTATTTCAGATTTTAACGAATGGATGAGGAAGGCACATAACTAAGTTTCATGCAAAATATAAAGCAAATAGGAGAGCCCTCATGAGTCAAAATAAAACGAATGTTCACTATGCCTGGTGGGTTTTAGTAGGACTATGTATTATTGTCGGGTTAGGAAAAGGTGGTCTAAATAATTCCGCAGGGCTTTTTTTAACACCTGTTACAAAAGATCTTGGTGTAGGTATCGGAAGTTTATCGCTATATTTTAGTATATCAGCCATTGTGACGATTATCATTTTACCGATAGCTGGAAAATTAATGATGAAATATAATACGCGTTTACTACTAGTAATTGCTATTATTTTGCAAGCTGGCGCATTCGCCTTATTCGGTTTGATGAACTCGGTTTGGGGCTGGTATGTGTTAGCTATTCCACTGGCAGTTGGTGGAGTGGTCATTACCGTCATTGCAGGTCCTGTTTTAATTAATCAATGGTTTAAAAAGAGCAATGGACTGGCGCTCGGCATTTTAAGTGCTGCAGGCGGGGCACTTGGAGCAGTGGCACAGCCAATCGTGGGGAATTTGATTGCCAATCAAGGCTGGAGAGCATCCTATGTCATTGTGGGTATCGCGATTATTTTAATCGTTGTCCCTGTCGTATTCCTTCTTATCAGAAAATCCCCGAAAGATAAGGGGCTACTGCCATATGGGATAGAGGAAGCAAAAAACACGGGCGATACGAGTGCTAGCGAGGCAAGTAATAAAGGTGTCACGATGGCTGTAGCGAAGAAATCCTCGGCTTTTTATGCATTAGTACTCTTTTTCTTTTTAGTTACCTCAATCGCAAGCTTTTCAGTGCATATCCCCACGTTTTTAATGAACAAAGGATTTGATGTAACATTTGCAGGGAAGGTAATGAGTGGCTATATGATTGGCGTGCTCATTGGGGCACTCATTATTGGCTTTTTAAGTGATAAAATTGGGTCGAAAAATACAACAATGTTCACGATGATTGTCGGATTAGTAGCGGTCAGCTTGTTATTGTTCCTTGCTTCTAGCTCAACGATTATCATGGTAGCTGTTGGGCTTTTCGGGTTTATCTCTTCCTCTATTGGAACATTGGGGCCAGCCCTGACGACAAGCTTGTTTGGCAATAAAGAATACAGTCAAATTTATGCCAATGCTTCCATAGGACTAGCCATCTCGTCGGTCGTTGCATTGCCAGCATATGGCTATGTCTTTGATATTACCGGAAGTTATAGCTTAGTTTTATATGCCATTGTCCTTATGCTAATTATTAATATCGGATGTGTATTCGTTGCATTCAAAGGGAAAAAGAAGTTGGAGCAAGCAGGATTTTGGAATGAATAGATGCATAAAATAAGCATTGCACAAGTGGTTTGTCATAAACAATTCACTTGTGCAATGTTGCGTTATTGTGCATGAAGGATGGAATCTACTATGCTATGTTAATTTACGATATCCGAGCAAAAGCCGGCGGTAAACGGTCAAAAAGTTATGGTATCCGAGCAAAAAATCCCTGTATCTGGTCAAAATCCTGCAAGATGCAGGTCGATTTTTAAAGTCAATCGTTATGCTGGAATATTAAAATGAACTTATATATAACAGGGACTATCTTTGAAATTTTAATTTCCTAAAAATGATATTTCTGAATCTTTTTTACCGTTAGTTCGTAATAGTATGATGTGAATAGAGGAAGGAGGTGAAATAGTGGAGAAAACACGAAAAATAATGCTAGGCGTAACAACGACTGCACTGACAATTGGTCTTGCGGGGTGCGATTCATCAAGCGTCGATCTCCCGCCTCAACCGACTGATGGGAATTGTGACGATTGGGATTGGGACGACGAGCAAGGTGTGTGGGTATGTGATGATGATTCAACTTACCGCGGTCATTACTACTATGGTGGCCGTTATTATAAGGATAAAAATTCATTATTAATAAGTAGTGACTATGAAAAATATAAAAATAGTGCCTCATTTAAAGGGGGGACCCAGTCAAGCTCAGGGTTTGGTAGTGGCTCTAAAAGCTATGGTGGATAAAAGTTGAAAGTGAAAAGGGAGGATTTATGTGAATTTATATATTAATTTTTTAGCGTATTTAGGAGTTGCCTTGCTTCTGCTTGTTGTGGGAGTTGCATTATTTACCATTAGCACGCCAAAGATTAAGGAATTTAAGCTGATCGCTGAGAAAAATGTATCAGCGGCTATGCTGCTAGGTGGAAAAGTGATGGGGTTAGCGCTTGTTTTAGGAGCCGCTGCTGAATATTCCGTATCACTAGTGGATATGGCAATCTGGGGTGTCATCGGGATTGTTTCTCAAATCATTGTGTTTATTCTAGCAGAAGTGATTACGATTCGTTTTAGTATTCAAAAAGCGATTGAAGAAGATAATCGAGCAGTAGGGACGATGCTATTATCGTTATCATTAGCGGTTGGTTGGGTTTTAGCGAAATGTTTATCGTACTAACTTGAGGTGGGAAAGTCATTGAAACAATTAATTTACTATATCGATAAAGGCAATGGGCACTATGAGCCTTTCTATGAATATATGATTCCAAATGTAGGCGTGGATGAATGTTACGCAAGACAGCTATGTACATATTTTATTATGAAAGGAACCCAATATGAGCTAACGGCGAATGAGATGGATGGGGATCAAGAGATTTTAGTAGTGAAAGAGCTAGGAAGAAATTTGTCAGGGGAAGATGAAAGAAGCTTTCGAGGTGAAGGGATACATATTGAGTTTCGCAGCCCGAATGAGCGAGAAAATTATCGGTTATTTTCTCGTATTCCTTGCAACTCTCATTTCGAAGCGTTTCGCTTTCTGTTAAAGGATGTTGTAGATGTGCCAGGCATCGGGCAAAAGCTTGTTACCTCTACAGAAATTGATGAAGACCGCGGCGTATATGTCATATATGTGAAGGATTTAGAAGAGGTTTGACGGAACAAATGTATCATACAAAGAGACAGCGATTTTATGAGAAAATAGAAGGCTTTTGGGCAAATCTTTACGGAGAGGAATATGCACTTTATGATATGGCGCTTTTGACTGAAGCTGAGGTTGCTCATATCCGTCTGGTCAGTGAACGAGTTGGTGCTATATTTTTTAAAATGGGGTCTTTACTTCGAAAGGTGACTGATGAAACCCTACTTGACATGGGCTTTCCAAAAGAAACCCTTTCCTTTATTAGGCTAAAAACGCTTCCGGTCGAGAGTGTAATTTCCCGACTTGACCTGATCCCATATGGGGGTAGCTATAAGTGTATTGAAATAAATGCAGATACACCGACATTTATTAAAGAGCTATTTTCGATCAATGGAATGATATGTAACGAATTTGGCGTGGAAAATCCAAACGAAGGGATGGAGCCGCTTTTAAGAAAAACCGTTCATGACAGCGTATACGGTAGCACGAATAAGCACTCTCCTCATATCGTCTTTACGGCGCACGAGGATCATACCGAGGATTATGAGACGGTGTTGTATCTTCAACAGAGTGTACCATCCGCTAAGTTTACACCTCTTCATCAGCTACATATTCAAAAAGGCGTAGGGCTTTTTGATGAAGAGGGGAAGAAGATAGACATTTTGTACCGACAAACATTCCCAATCGAAAATTTGATACTGGATGAAGATCATGCCGGAAATCCAATTGGTTTATGGTTATTAGAGCTAGTTGAACAGAAAAAACTTGCTATTATCAACCCACCTTCCTCTTTTTTATTACAAAATAAAGTGGTGCAGGCTGTTATTTGGGGATTACATGAAGAGCAGCATCCATTTTTTACGGAGCAAGAGCATCAGTGGATTGATGCCTATTTCCTTCCCACATATCTTGAAGCGGCTGTTTTTTTACAAAAGGGAATGTCTTATGTGAAAAAGCCTGCCTTTGGGAGAGAGGGAGACACAGTAGAAATATTTGATCAAGCTGGTCAGTTAATGCATGCGGATCGTCAAAGGTCTTATTCGGCGTATACCCCTGTCTATCAGCAATACATCGAGCATCCTACCATTTCGTTTAACAGTGAGAAAGGAAAGCAGGCAGGTAACTTGCTGTTAGGAAGCTTTCTGTTAAACGGAAAAGCCTCAGCTATTGGGTACCGAGTTGGGGAGAGGATTACGAATAATCTTTCGTATTACTTGCCTGTCGGTTTAAAAGGAATAATAAGGTAGATCTTTGGTGAAATAATCTGTTTTGTCTACAATGTGAGTCTTATGTTGAAACACTATGATAAACCTTTAAGGAAAGTAGCTTGTTATGTATTACTCAAGTCTAATATTTAACTTATAGCGATCCGCCTATAGTTTTTATTGATGCAAAGATAGCTAGGTTTACTATTAAGAAACGCTCATGAATTTTCAGACATCTAATCGTAACAAGGGAAAAAAATTAATTACGCAGAAAAGGAAGATAGAGAGTATGTAGACGGTTCATACAATGTATTTTTAAATATGTAGCATTTTAGATAAAAATTTTTGAATTTACAATAATAGATTGATTACAAATGAATAAGAGGTAAAAGCATGAATAGCTTAAAAATGAGAATGGTAGTCGTATTTTCTGCGTTAATTTTACTAATGGGAGGTTCTATAGGCTTTTTTATGATGCAGTCCTCTTCTAAACTAGTGGTTCAATCTATTAGTGAGCAAGCGACTAAAATAGGTGAATATACTCTTAGTCAAGTGGATGTCGAAAAACATAGTGAGATTCAAAAAGACCAAAAAGAAAACGATTATTACAAACAATTACTAGAGACGTTTGAAGAAATAAGAGTAGCAAATGGGTTGGAATATCTTTATACCATGAGTAGAGAGAAAAAAGATAATGGATATGAATATTTTTATGTTGTAGGAGGGGACGATGTTGCTATAGGCGATGTTGAAGAGAATGGTGCAGAGTATGACAAAATGGTGCAAGCTTTTGAGACAGGTCAAACAAGTGAACCAGAATTAACCACTGATAAATACGGAGATTTGCTTTCAATCTACATACCTATTAAGGATAAGTCAGGAGAAGTTACTAGTGTAATCGGTGTGGATTACAATGCAACAGATATTTTCAATTTGGAGAAAAAGAATAAGCTGAAAATGGTACTACTTATAAGTGTTTTTTTGATTATTAGTACAATTATTATTTTTGTTTTTTCAAAAATATTAACGAAACCGTTAGAAAGCTTAACAAAACAAGCAAAGAAAATTTCCGAAGGAGACCTAAAAATACAGGTAAAAACGGAAGGTAAGGATGAAATCAGTGCGTTATCACGTTCGTTTGAAAAAATGGTTGTCGATTTGAGAGAGATTATTGCAGATATTAATTCGACAACGATGACAATGAATAGCACTACACAAGAGCTTAGTACATTTGTGAAAACAACTAAAGAAGCTTCGATGAATATTACACAATCGATGGATGAAACTGCCGCAGGAATAGAAAAGCAATCCGAAGAAGTGAATATTATTTTAGAAATGATGTCAAATATGATGAATTTTCTACATGAAGGTGTTGCTCAAGTAAAAAGAACTGTTGAACATGCTAAAATTTCAACGGATACAGCAGAAAAAGGCAAGGCATCAATGCGCGAGGCCACAGTTCAGCTCCATGAGTTAATACAAACTGTTGAATCTGCGACTGAAACGGTTCAAAGTTTAGCCAAGCGTTCTGATGAGGTAGGAGAAATTATTCATGTCATTTCTGATATAGCGAATCAAACCAATTTACTTGCTTTAAATGCGGCAATTGAAGCGGCAAGAGCAGGGGAAAATGGAAAAGGGTTTGCCGTTGTGGCGGATGAAGTTCGGAAGCTTGCTGAGCAATCTCAATCGGCAGCAAATAGAATTGTTGATTTGATAGAAGCTATTCAAAAAGAGACGAATGCGACAGTAGTAAAGATGCAACAAAACTTGAATGCTGTTCAAAAGCAAGAGCAACTGATTAATCAAGGTGACGAAGCTTTAAATGTGATTGTTAATATGGTAGGGCAAACGCAAAAGGATACGAATCAGGTGGAAGGCGTGTTTAATAATCTTCAAGAAAATTCTCAAAAAGTTTTGGAAGCTTTAGAAACCATCTCAGCTGTTATTGAAGAAAATACAGCGGTGACAGAGGAAGTCGCCATAGCTTCAAAAGATCAATCAACTGTAATTAGTCACATTGTCGAAAATATGCATAAAGTCGAAGAAATTTCAGAGGTTCTTAAACATAAAGTTGATAAGTTTAAATTATAAAGCATAGTTGAAATGTTCCTGTTTAGTGCAATATCAATGCCGCTTCGACGTCGTTACTTCCAGGTTTTGAATGGTGTTTGCGCAATCAACTCGCATAGACGGTAGCATGGATACTAAAGGACTTAGGTCGTTTTTGATATAGCGTGATATGTACGGGATGTTGAAAGGAGAGACATAGGTTAAATTTTTTTGCTTCAACAAAAGAATCCGTTTCGTCTAAATATTCTCCGTATTAACTTCTAAACGGTTGTCCTAGTTTTCCAAAATGAAATATGCGAAAAGGTATGTGAACAATGTTGTTTTGCATACCTTTTTGATGAGATGGGTTTTAGGAAGAGAGTGGTATATGTATTGTTTACATAGAAATAAGCCATATAAAATCATCCTCAGTAATCATTTGAATGTCTAAACCAAGGTGAATGAATTGTTCTGCTTTTACTTGTTTTGTACTGATGCTACGGCGTTGCTTGCCAAGAATTACGAAATCGGTTTCCTTTGTAACAGCCCCTTGTACAATCCCGCCACAAGCGCGCACTTTTTTCGCCGCTTCTGAACGTGTCATCGTGGAAAGAGCCCCTGTAAAGACGATTTGTTTATGATAAAAGGGATGTTTTAAGCATTCAGATGGGTCAGAAAGGTAGATGACTTCTGTGTTGTTCTTGTTTTGGTTCATGTTCGTTCTCCTAAAGTTATACGATCTAACTTATAGTCTTCGAGAGGATTAGAATAACAGACGCTAGTACATAAAAGAATATAGAATATGTTTTATTGTCCTTCGCGCTGTAAAATCGTACTTTCTCGTAAATAAGTGACGTTATATTGATTGGCTAATTGTTGTAACAAGGAAAGAAGTGTTGAGAAATCCTTCCTGTGTAGCAGTTGTTCGTATGTTTGCTTTTCTTCGGGTGTAGCTACTTTACGGAAATAGCCCCACATATGCTGGCACGCATTGCGCTTGCTACCTTCCGTTGGCGTTTGTTGTAGTGCAGCGCGGATTAATTGTTCAATTTGTGCATGGTCCTGCTGATCACGCATCGCTTGCCTGATTTGATTGTAATGCTTTTGGCTATGAAACATCACACGATATTTCTCTTCACGCCACAATTTTTCAGTTTGTTGACGGTTCACATAATCACCTCTTGAAAAATAGTTATTTGAAATGGTGTGCTACTTCAATTAAATATAAAACATCAATTAGACTAGTCGTGGACAATCGTATCATAAGTAAGTGAGGTTTTTATAGATATGTACTAAAATACAACATCATCTCGACCAATTTCGGTCGAGATGTGTCTTTCTCCGTTACCTATTGTACCTCTAATGAAAAATCCATATTTTTTCTTTTAGCTTCTGAGTATGGCCACACTTGGCTTGCTTTTTGAACTAAATCTTCTAATTGGCTTTTTTCGATATTGGTACCTGTTACTTGTAAGTGAATGGCTAGTTGATAGCCTTCACCAATGTCATCTTCGGATAAGCTGACAGTAGCTGTGACCTCGGAATCGAACTTAATCTGTTCCTTATTCGCTACAATTTGTAAAGCACTATCAAAGCAAGTGGCATAGGCCGCTGCGAATAATTGCTCAGGGTTTGTAGTATTATCTAATTTCTCTGCACTTGGACTTCCTGGGAGAGCAGTTTTCATATTAATCATGTTATCCGGTGACTGTACTTTTCCTTCTAGTCCGCCAAAAGCTGTTGCATTTGCAGTAAATAAAATATTTGACATCATTTCCATCTCCTTAAATTGAAATTTACAACCATCATTAATTTTTCCAAATGGAAGTATTAATATGTGCAAATTATAAAGATTAAAAAAGGAAATTTTAACGTGATGAGATTGCTTGAATTGTTTCGCTTACATATAAGGTTTTTTAATAGTTCTACAAAGTATTCTCCGTTGTAAGTGAGCCAGCTAATAAAACGAGAGTTCCTCACATATAATAAATCTCACCCAAAAGGAATTGGAAGTACTAAACTGCAGCATGCCGATATTCTTTATCCATTAACCTATTAATGATACGATAAGAAGAATAGAAAACTTTAAGGTGAGGGGAGTTTTATGTTCCTGGATAAATTAAAAAATCAATTACATCAACATCAATCCCTATTTATGGGAGAAGAGACCGCTTTTCGTTCAGCTATTTTGATTCCGTTAGTGCAAGTGGATGGCGAGTGGCATATTCTTTTTGAAGTACGTTCATTGACGATGCGAAAACAGCCGGGAGATATTAGTTTTCCAGGTGGTCGAATCGATGCAACGGATGCATCTCCACTAGCCGCTGCTGTACGAGAAACATCAGAAGAATTAGGTATTGGTCCAGACATGGTGAATGTTGTCGGGCAATTAAGTCCTTATATTGCATCTCCTTCCTTTGTTGTGTACCCATTTGTGGCAACGATTGATTATGATCAAACGATTCATTGTTACAACAAAGAAGAAGTAGAAGAGGTATTTACGGTGCCCGTTAGCTGGTTATTAAATCATGAGCCGTATATGCATTCAGTGGCCATTGAACCAACGCCTTCGTCGGACTTTCCCTTTGATAAAATTATGAACGGTGCGCAATATCAATGGAGAACTCGTGCAATGGAGGAATGGTTTTTTGATTATGGGCAGTATACCATTTGGGGTTTAACAGCTAGGCTTTTAAAGCATTTTATAGATCTTATAGAAAAGTAAGGGTGTTGGATAAGCGTTAGTTCAACATGCGCACCTATATCCACCACAGCGTAAATTAAGTAAAAAGTAAAACAAATAATCTCCAATTATTCATAGGAATCTAAAATCCTGTGAATTTTAGTAGATGTATAATTTGAAAGTTAGTTCTTCAGGGAAAAATAGCCGGATGAGTAAAGAGTTGAAGTGAGCCTAAGGAAAAATTCGATTTTTGGGCAGACTTTTCACTTGGTACGGGTTCGATTTTAAAAAAATGGATTTAGTTGAATTGAAGCTGTTGCACCTTGGTCAGTACATCCCAAAAGAAGTGTTCGTACACAAAACTCGAGTACATTTTAAAATAACAAGAACGTCCAGACTTCACTAATCTAATCGCCACCTTGATCAGGCGCGTACGAATCGTTTGAATTTGGATCCCTTTATGCTTTTTTTAGAAAACTGAGTGTGCGCAGCCAGTTCGTGAAGTTATAGGCCAGCACACACAACATCATGCGCGCTTCATTCACAATAAAATCATGGATTTTCATCTGGGAAAAGCCGAAGCCATCTTTCGCTTCTTTAATGAAGTTTTCCATCGTACCTCGCTGTTTATAGGACTGCACGATGGCTTGTGGTGAGAACGCATCACCGAGATTCGTTACAAAAAAGGAATGTGTAAAGAATAGTTCTCCAGCTGGGCGTGTTGATTGAATTACAATGCGACGAGACTTTGACCATGATTCCGCTTGATAGATTGATTCTTCCACATAGCTTTCTGTCACGGACACATCCAGAATTTCGTAGGCTGGATGATATTCTTAGGCAAGCGCCTTTAACTTGGCGTTCGATTTTAGCCGGATGATGTAGTACACCGATTCCTGTTCGCAAATTTCATACAGCCTAGGTACCGCAAAGCCGCTATTCTCAAGCACGAGCGCCGACGTAGCGGGAAATGTTTCATTGTAGTGTTCGATTAAAGAATGTAGAAAATCCACGACCCCATTGGATGTATAGACATTGCCGGGACGTAACTGAGTCTTAAAAAAATCACCTGTTAGACCGTCAAAGGCAACGAGTGGATGAAACCCCACTGTACCTTAATGGGCATTGTACGAAGCGTGTTCTTGTCTGCCGTAAGTATTGGCATGGGAAGAATCCAAGTGAATCAGGAGTGTGTCAGACTTGCGAATGCGATGAACACGATCAACTACATCCTGATTTGCTACTTGAAGCCGGTCAAGTGATGGGGCGTCAAATCGCTTGAAAAACCGGGATAATGACGGTTGAGAAGCGAGTGCAGATGTACCAAGTACATGTATGGAAACCGGATCATGTGTCAAACGGTCTGCTATGTCATCCTCGTGATAACCCGCAATGAATTAGTGGATTTTTTGGCGGAGTAGCTGTTCATTTTCATTAATATAATAGATGCGCTTATCATTCAATTGGAGATGTTTGGCGATTGTTTGTGATAACCTTAATTTCTCATCAAATTCACGATAAATCAATTCATCGGTATCCGAAGAAAGTGCGCCGCCAACATTCGATAATTTAATAGAACGGTTGAAATGTAGTGTATTTTGCGATAAAGTAGTCGTCATAAGGATTCTTTCTTGAGATGGTTTTGTTTAGTCGCAATAACCTTAAGAGAGAGGGATTCTTTTTTCATCTTTTAAGTGAAAATGAGAATCCCACAGAAAAGCTGACAAAAGTCCGCTTTTCTGTGGGATTTTATGTTTTATCGTGAATAATCTGGGTTACTGTATATTTATGAGTGGTCTTGGTAAAATTAAACTTTTGTAACTGAGCTTATAATGCTTCTTGCAAAAGAAATCTTTGAGTCATTTTTAAGATAAATAGTAGTCTTTTTCATGAAAGATGCCCCTTTTCGTTTATGTTTGTGTCATAACTAACATTGTACAAGTAGCATCTCGTTTTTGAGTTATTTTTTGATAGAACTTAAATGACTAACATGTTTGATTAAGAAGTTGTATAATTAGCGATTTGCTGTAATACAGGTAATGATAGATATAGATATTCTCTATTTAATGCTCATGCTCGCTAATTCAATAGCGGGCATTTTTAATGTAAATATTTCTATAGCTAATAGGCTAGTAACGGCTATTTCAAAAGCCATTATGAATATACTAATTTACTAGTCAATATTATTTATTCAATAACTAGTAGCGTTGCTGATAGTGCTCAAAAGTTAAACTACAACAATAAACATAATGATTAGGAAGGTGATCAGTGGATGATTAAAGTAGGTTACGAGGCAGGTCATGGATATCATACTCCAGGTAAGCGTACACCTGATGGGGAAAGAGAATGGACGTTTAATAATATCGTTGCCCGGGCATTCGCCGATGAACTGGCACGATATGAAGGAGTCATAAGTAAACGCTTTGACGATCCAACAGGGGAACGAGATGTCCCGTTAAAGGAACGTACGGATAACGCGAATAGTTGGGGAGCTAACTATTACATTTCTTTCCATCATAATGCGTTGGCAGGGCAGTGGGGGAATCATACAGGTGTTGAAACGTTCGTTTATATTGGAAATACAAATACAATAAGCGGAAAATTAGCAACAGCTCTTCATCCAGCACTTGTAAAGGCATATGGATTAAAAGATCGCGGGGTTAAGGAGGAGAATTTTCATATTGTCAGAGAGACGAAAATGCCTGCCATTTTAATTGAAGGTGGATTCATGGATAGCACAATCGATATAAAGAAATTACGTGATAAAACCATTTTAGAGAATGTAGGAAGAATGATTGCTCAAGCACTTGCAACGTATTTAAATTTAAAAAAGTTTGTAGAGAAGGAGACATCGAAAGTGTTCTTAAATGAAACCGGACGAGCAGAGATTCGAGCACTATTAAAGAAGGCGCGTAATGAAGGGATTATAGATGCCAATATTCATACGGATGATGCTATTGCAAAATACGATGATATTCAGTTATTAAGCTATCAAGCAGCTGTTATTAATCGTACATGGATGAAATAATTATAAGCTCTTTCCTTTAATTGATAGCAAGTGTATTGTATCAATTTATTCGATGCTATACTCAGACGAGTACCAAATGATTTGGATTTGAATTTAAAAACAGAATATTCAATATTAACTATATTAGCACTTTCAATCAAATTGAAAGTGCTTTTTACGTGTGCTCAGCATGGGTAATAACTAGTCGGTGAAAGTCCGATCCACGCCCGACAGTGGGAAGTGTTAGCTGATGGCAAGGGTGTCCGTGGTGATGTGGAATCTGAAGGAAGCTTAAGGAGAAACTCTGAGCTAACGAACAGAAACTTGATAGAAGGCAAGGCACATGGGTAAGGTTACCTAACAAAATGAAGCTCGAAGACTGTCAAAATAAAGTGTGTCATGTAAATCAAGTGGCTAAATGGAGTGAAAGTGATTACACCTTACCTGGGGAGATCTTGTGAGGGCATCGAAAGAAGATATAACCTAGATGGAGACATATAGCTCAATTACAAGAAGTCAGCAGAGGTCATAGTAGTGAAGAGAACTTGTGAAAGCAAGAAGGAGCGAAGGACTGAACGGTTAACAATGAACTGGAATGAAATAGTAGTCATCCCCCATATTGGACAGAAAATAGCGAAAGTTACTTATCTATAGGATAGAGTAGGGATGTGAAACTGAAAAGACTATAGAGAAGGGTCTAGTGTAAATTGATGAGATGAAACAGAAATGATTAGCGAATGCTAAGTTGACCGAACCGCCGTATATGAGCCCCGTACGTACGGTGGTATGAGAGGCCGGCTAGTCAACTAATGACTAGCCTCCTATTCGATTGTTCATATACGAGTGTGTAAAATCAAATATAGCTATGAAATTTATAATCTATGTATACTCAAAATACTGTTTTTGAAATAAGAAATTGAATAAATAAAAACATCATATGTTCTGTATATGTGCGGAGTCCGTTGTTTTAGTAATTGAATATACTAGACAGAAGTAGTGGCTTAAGAGGGGGAAATGGACTTTATATACTTACATTATAAAATAAGGGAGGTGAGAAAATGGAGACCAATACACTTTGGGTATCGGTTATTGGGGTTTTTACTGCAGGGATTGTATATTTAATTGGTGGAGTTGATGAATTGGTAAAGTCGCTAACAATTATAATGGCAATTGATTTTACCTTAGGTATAATGGTGGCATATTCTATTAAAGATTTAGATTCCCACAAAGCGTTTAAAGGGCTTTTGAAAAAGTCGGCAATGATATTAATGATCGTAGTAGCAGTACAATTGGACATAGCGACAAACAGTGAGGGCTTCCTGAGAAATGCTATGATTTTATTCATAATTGGTATGGAAGGAATTAGTATAGTTGAAAACTTAGGTAAGCTGGGTATCCCTGTTCCGAAAGTTATAGTGAATGCTCTTGCGAAGTTACAAGGAGATAAAGAGGATAAAAAATAAGGGGAGAGACGACTTGTCTTGATGAAGTGGCATTAGAACAAGTAACGTCCGCTATACATTGAATGAAATGTTTGCAAAATTATTTGTACTTTAGCCGAACGTTTCACAGGAATTTTTTGTATAGTACGTTTCTTGTTTTTCTATGTTACTCAATCATTTATCTAAACAAGAGCGCATTGAATAATTTATAGCAAGTGTAGCAGAGTTTGAAAAACAACGGGATAAAAAAGTCACAAACTACCTTTTTCTGATGGCTGAAAACGCAAGGAAGAACCAAAAGAGAACGCTAGGTGAGTAAAAAGTTTCCGGGTGGACAGCCAGTACATGCTGATGTGTAAAAAATATAAAGAAATGGAATATTAGTACGATAAGGTTAATATAGAACTGTTTTTCGATTCATTATTAAAATTCGAGGTGTCCATTCGAAGGAGTGATTAAATGAGAATTGAATCTTTAGGAAGTATGGCAACATCTTATCAATCTAAATCAACTTCAAAAACGAACATAGATTTTAAGGAGGTTGCAGCAACAACAAACTTAAAGGAGCATGAATCAAGTGGCGATATTTACGAGGAACTTTCAAGTAAATATGACGTACGAAATGCGACATTTGAACAAATCGTTGATATTTCTCATGCCTTATACGAAGCTGGTGAGCTTTCATTAGGGGAAGTTGCTATTTTAACATTTGATTATGAGCGAGCGACGGCGTCTATAAAGGCAGCGGCAAAAGGTTCAGTTTCCTCAAGTTTTGATATGTATGAAACAAAAGCAAATGCGATGGGGCAAAGAGATTGGATTGCTGAGTTTGAGGCGCGGGCTACAAAAGATCTACGATATGGTCACTTAATCGGCCATTCACATAAAAAGAAAATACTTCACATTTTGCAACAGTTAGACAGATAAGAGTGGGGTATGCAGCATTTACAGTATAGTAAGAAGTGTATTGTTAGTTTTTGAGAGCGTTTTATATTGTGTAGTGAGAGCAGATTAGGAGGCTCTCTTTTTTGTTTCCCTTACTTACTAGAGTTATGCGCACAGATAATTGAAAAAGTACGAGGAACTACTGTGTTATGTGTCTGCGAAAATTATATAATCACGTTCAATTTGTATAGAAACCTTAATATGTGGACTAAACTTCATTTCCTAAATGTCTAAGCTACTAGAAAATACCAACATATACTATATTAAAGTTTAAGTGTGACAGGTGGTGAAGTGATATGCGATTTTATCCGCCAGATAATAGAAGAAGACCGATCTCGCCCATGTATAGACAAAGATTTGAGCCTCCTACTCAAATGAGAAGACCGGGTAATCCTTTTTTTGCTCCTACTCAAATGAGGGGGCAGCAGCCATTTTTCTATCCCCCTTATCAACAACCTCAATTTTCACAGTTTGGCAGATTACCAGAGCATTTAAATACTCTTATGGGTCATGCGGGAACAATTACAAACGGGGTGAATATGCTGAGGCAAATGGGCGCATTGTTAAGCATGTTTAGGTAGCTTGTCTTTAATCGAAGAAGAGATGGTGCACATCAATGGACCGTAAGTTGATGTGCTTTTTTATGTTGCTCATTTTGACTCCATTTAAAAGGGAATAAGAGGTTTCGTATAGCCAATCGCTATTTCGTACATAAAAAAATGCGGTAATCCCAAATGTCTTTATATTTTACGGTCATCTCAACATGCTGATCCATAATTTCGTAAAGCCCTGGCTCAATATCATTTGAGTAATGAAATTCAAGGGTGGAATGACTTTGGTCGATGGGGCGTTTTTTTACAATACGAATATTCGTAAAGCCAGCTTGTTTCAAACAAGTTAGCCAATGCTGTTCCGTAAACATCGATTCAAATCCGTAAAATTCTTTGATTTCCTTTTCTGTGGCTGCCTCGAACGGTTGTGTAATGATTAGTTCATTAGCAATAAATTGTCCTCCACTCCTTAGTAATCGAAAAATTTCTTTCAGAGCCTGAGGTGTATGGACAAAAGAAAGAACTGATTCCGAAATGATCAAATCAAATGTTTGGTTTTGTAACGGAATTTGTTCGATAGAGCCTTGCATGATATCCACAGGTAAGCATTCTTTTCTCATTCTTTCCTGCGCTTTCGCCACCATGAGCGGGTGAATATCTATGCCAGTCACTTGTGCGCCGTATGTTTTAGCTAAATAGGCGGCTGTTTGACCTGTACCACATCCAACGTCGAGAATGCGAGTCGCATTGTTGATGTTTTCGTTAGTGAAAAGCTCCTGTGTTAACGACAGCCCACCAGGGTGTGCACCGCCAATACCGAATTTTGACAAAAAATTCAGGTATTTAGAATTGCGCATGACAATCACCTTCTTCATTCATAATTATTGGTATCATATGATATGAAAAATAGACTGGTTCCCACAAAAGTTAGAGGTGAGACTTTTTGACTGTTAACCTTGTGTGTCTTTCTTCTTATTAAGCAGCGGACGATGTTGTAAATAGTATTGTAAGTCATGGCTATGACCTTCTGAAATTTCCTCTGCGATTAGTTTCGCTAACAACTGGCTGTATACCGTCCCGTTGTCACCAAAGGCAAAAAGGAAATAGCTTTTTGGATATTGCTCATAAACACCGATGATAGGAAGCCCATCTGCCGTTCCCCCGTAAAAAGCAGTTAGGTAATACGCTAGTTCTGCTTTGATGTTAGGAAATAGATTATTCAATTCTTCAATCAGTTGATTCTTTTTATGCATTAACTTCGAATCTCGATCTTCCGGGTACGTTGTATTGTCGTCAAGACCACCGATAATAATGCGATTGTCTTTCGTTGTACGCAAATATAAATAAGGACGCGCGGTTTCCCAAAGCAGTGTACGGTTATACCAGTCCGAAAAATCATTGACTGCATTTGTCGTGACTGTATAAGTACTAACAAAGGACACCTGTTTCTCTTTTTTGATGTCTACGCCTTCATACCCAGCGGCAAATATAACGTAGCGTGCTTGAATGGTCTGTTTATTTTTAGTAGAAACAATCATTCGCTCTAATTGTTCGTCATAATGATGTCCATTCATTTCCGTGTGTTCATAAATGCGAACCCCCTTTTTAAAAGCATCATCAAATAGTGCATGCGTAAATTTAAAAGGATTGATTTCCGCATCGTTGTATGAGTATATAGCGGCATCTCTACTAAAGGGATAGTTTGCTTCAATATCATCTTTTGACCAAAAGGCAACGTCACAGTTATTTTTTACCAAAAAATCATATTCCTTTTTTAAGCGTGCAACGTCTTCTGGACAGCTAGCAGAATATAACGTATCGCGGCGCGTAAATTCATAGTCGATAGAGACTGTATTGGCTGCTTTTTCAATGTCATCAATAGCTGTTTTTAATAATGCTAAATGTCTTTCAATATAAGCTTCTCCAAAGGTATTCATCAAATCCGTAAACATTTTTTCGCCTGAATATTGGATGAGCGCCGTATTAGCACTTGTACTACCGCTCCCAATCGTTGATTTTTCAATTACAACGATATCTAAATGTGTATTCGCAAAATAATAAGCACATTGCGCGGCGGAGCTTCCACCTCCAACAATGAGCACATCACAAATAATATCTTCTTGTAACTTTTTATAGGTTGGTGCATCGGGAAATGTGGTTGGCCAATAATATGTTCCAGACTGTAAATCCATAAACTTCGTCTCCTTGCAAATGAAAGTGTAAAAGTATTATTTCCCACAGGCATCTGAAAAACACCATTGATTACACAAAAAAAGCGTAAGTTAATGGAACTGTAACTAATTTATCGGTGTTTAACAGGTTTACATACATATTCATACAATAGCGGTAGGCTTAAATATTAGTTGGAGGGAGGCAAGCAAGGTGGAAAAATCGCTCTTAGATTTATTAAGAGAAGGGGGATTGATCTTATATGTTCGGCATGGGGAAGCAACAGTAGGTGAAGATCAGCCATATATACATTTCCAAAACTGCTGTACCCAAAGAAATCTTTCTGAACTAGGAAGAAGACAAGCTATTTGCTACGGGGACATTGTTCGGTATTTACGAATTCCAGTTCGTTTCCCTGTTCAGGCCAGTCCGTTTTGCAGAACAATTGAAACGGCACAATTGGCTTTCGGTTATGTACCTGTTCAAATAAACCCTTTTTGGTTTGAAGTTTATCAATTAGATACAAACCTATTAGGGAAAGAACATACATTAAATGCGCTTCGGTCTATATTAGAAATGAAACCACCTAAAGGAAAAAATCAAGTCATTATTGCCCATGGTTTTCCAGATAATATAGGTTTAGGTCAAATATCAAACATGGGAACAGTTATTGTCAGACCTTTAGGGATAGGGAAAGGTTATGAAGTCGTCAAAAAGTTATCTTTAGAAGATTTGGCGGCGTTAGTAAGTAGCCCGTAGTTGAAAAAATTAACCTAGCTATTCAAGTGATGAAAGACGTCTTGTCTATAAAGGGATTTATTAGCGATTACCTTCCTTGCATAGTTTTCTGACCAATTTATAATACTATGGTCTAGAGCAACTTATTTAATTCGCAGGAAGGGAAGCGACATAATTGGCTAAGCACTCAGATACAAGTTGGAAAAAGGATCATCCAAGTACGTTATTCAGTAACTCTGTCCAAAAGGCAGATCGTGCGGTGAAGCAAGCGATGTCACACCCAGAGGAAATCGCGGTTGAGCATGCGTTCAATTCCATATCCCATGCAGAAAATGCACGTTCAAATGCAGAACAACGAAACGAGCATATGGATTTAGTCGAGCAAAATAAAGAGCATTTAGAGCTGATGAAGCAACAATTACAAGAAGCACAGGAAGTTATAGAAGATCGGGAATATTAAGGTGAGATCATCACAAATGCACGAAATGGATTTTACATTTCGTGCATTTATTTAGTATTGCATGTGTTTTCTATAGCATATTTTAACACCAAACGATGATTTTATAAGGTGTGGTTTGGGCTGGAATACTTCTTGTAGTAGGCCCATAGATGACAATTAAATTTCGATTGGCAGGATTTTTGGAAAAAGGTTGTTCATTTATTAGTGAAATCGGTGTGAAGGGAGCGAGGTTTAACTGTAATTGCCCATCACTACTGACTAATTGGCGATTAAAAAAGTCTACTTTTACATTTTGGAAATTATTTTCCTTTACAATGATCAGTGCGCGGTATTGGGGTGGGTATATTAAAGGGACAGGAGCATCGCCATCGTAATAGCCTGTAATTTGATCACCAATCGCCACAATTTCCTGGTTTACAAAGTAAGTAGTAGGGGAGACGACAAAATTGACGATACCGCCATTTCCATCTTCTACAGTCATGAGCGTATAACAGCCTTCGCTTTCCCCATTTTGCCCAACGAAAAAATCATTAATTTGCGTAACAACGCCACGAAAAGATTGAAAATTTACCATAGCCATTCCTTTCCTTTTTGAAAATCGCCATTTCTCAATGCTAATTGCATTTTCATAAATGCTATAAGTATCAATTTAATTTATGTATCAGGCACAAGATAAGTGACTAAGCTGTAAAACGTATTATTTTAAGTAATGGCAAGATAATTTAGGGAATACAGAGAAACGATATGAAATCGAGCCAATGATGCACCTTTAGGACTAAAAAGTTCTAGGGGTTTTTGTATGAATCATGCCAATAGAATATGTAGTTATTTGAAAAATTATTATATAATAAGTTATCCGCCGAAAGTCGGTGACCAACTAGTAATAAAGGAGATGCTTATCGATTGGAGTGAAGCCGGAACGGGGGGCAAACTTAAGTGATGGTGAGAAACTATAAAGATATAATCGTTTATTATAACTCCAATGAGTAATTAAAACAAGTAATATTTCTAGGTTTCGAGAATGTGACGATATTTTGAACCATCTACAAAAGAGCTAGATATCTTTTTAATGTCTAAAAATTCTCGCTTTTCCCTGATTTTGAATGGCTTATAAATATCCTATAGGTAGTAGATGTTTTAATCTATTAATAATTGTGATAGACTATGATATGGTTATAAATGATACAGAAAAGAAAGGTGTGTTCCTAGGTCGCGCCTTGGCTTGCTATGACGCCTACAATGGGAGCGCTTGCATCCTTTCTGCAAATCTTAAGATATAAAAGGAAGGTAAAAATGAGTAACAGAGAGAATACAACAGACGTTATCTTAATTGGTGCCGGAATTATGAGTGCGACTTTAGGGACACTCATTAAAGAATTAGCACCGGACTGGAATATTAAAGTATTTGAGAAGCTTGAAAAAGCAGGAGAGGAAAGCTCTCACGAATTAAATAATGCTGGTACAGGGCATGCAGCACTGTGCGAGCTTAACTACACTTCTGAAAAACCGGATGGCTCGGTTGACATTAAAAAAGCAATTAATGTTAACGAACAATTCCAAGTTTCAATGCAGTTTTGGTCATATTTAGTAAAACACAATTTAATTCGTAATCCACAAGACTTCATTATGCCGTTACCTCATATGAGTATGGTACAAGGTGAAGAAAATATCAAGTTTTTAAAGAAACGTTTCGAAACAATGTCACAAAATCCATTATTCCAAGGAATGGAGTTTTCTGATGATCCAGAAACATTAAAAGAATGGATTCCGCTAATGATGCAAGACCGTCCAGCGAACGACCGTATCGCGGCGACAAAAATCGACACAGGTACAGACGTTAACTTTGGTGCGTTAACACGTATGCTAGTTAGTCATTTACAAACGCAAAACGTAGATGTTCGCTACAATCATAGTGTTGAGAGCCTTAAACGTACGAAAGACGGTTTATGGGAAGTAAAAGTGTACGATAATGATGCTTGTAAAATGCACTACCACTATGCAAAATTCATCTTCCTTGGCGCAGGTGGAGGCAGCTTAGAGCTATTACAAAAAACAGGTATTCCTGAAGGGAAACATATCGGCGGATTCCCAATTAGTGGATTATTCTTAGCGTGTAACAATCCAGAAATCGTTGAGCAACACAATGCAAAAGTATACGGAAAAGCTAAAGTTGGTGCTCCACCAATGTCAGTTCCTCACCTTGATACACGCTATATTGATAACAAAAAATCATTATTATTCGGACCATTTGCAGGCTTCTCACCGAAGTTCCTAAAAACAGGTTCAAATATGGATTTATTTGCTTCTGTAAAACCGCATAATATTACAACATTATTAGCGGCAGGTGTTAAAGAAATGGCTTTAACAAAGTACTTAATTCAGCAGCTTATGTTATCAAAAGAACAACGTATTGAAGAGTTACGTGATTTTATCCCGAACGCGAAAGCAGATGACTGGGATATTATCGTAGCAGGTCAACGTGTACAAGTTATTAAAGATACTGAAGCGGGCGGTAAAGGAACGCTTCAATTCGGTACAGAGGTTATTACAGGCGCAGATGGTTCAGTTGCAGCGTTACTAGGTGCTTCTCCAGGTGCTTCTACTGCCGTACACGTTATGCTGGAAGTAATCAAACGTTGTTTCCCACAAAATATGAAAGAGTGGGAGCCAAAAATTAAAGAAATGATCCCTTCTTACGGTTTATCATTAATGGATCACCCAGAGCTTCTACGCGAAATTCATGCTTCAACAGCAGAAGCGCTTGAACTAAGCGAAAAAGAGCTAGTGCATAGCTAATTCTTTCGTGTAGAAAATAAAAAACCTTCAATCTATTTTTTAGATTGAAGGTTTTTTCGGTTATTCGACAAATCTTCTAGAGCAAGTGCCCTATGTAAGGCATTTTAAAGCCTCCGACATTTGTAGTAACCGTTGCCTACTCCAAAGGAAGAGCGATTATTTTTACTTCTACTAATTAAAATCAATCATGTTGATGCCTAGATTGTGTTACCTAGCGAAATCGAGATACAACTTAATTTTAAATAAGTGTCAAATTAGGTCTATTTACCTGAATGGCACTTATTCTCAGCTAAGTTGTATATCAAAATTGACTACTGACGTTTTGGACGATTTTTAAAGTGCATGTATGATTTTTTTAGTAAAAAACCGCGCGTCATTGTTTTTTTTTATTGCGATACACAGGAATTTATTGTTTTTGTGTGAATCAAGATAGCATAAAGACACGTATCAACCATTTTAGATGACGATCCATTTTTTCGAAAAAAAGCTTGATTATATTTATTTTTTATCCTAAACGGCGCTTCTTTCTCCTTTCACGTTCCCTTCCTTCTTAGTGAATTTCTATCTTTTTTATCACAGTCATTAGTCGTAGAGTGTTTTATTTTGAATGAAACATTACGGTATCCGGTAGAAACAACGTGGTCTGAGCAGAACTTTGCCGTATCCGAGCAAAAGTTCGTGGTAAACGGTCAAAAATGAGGTTAGTATAAAAAATGGACACGTAAAAGTGAGCGTATGTATGATAATCATAATAAGTACATTAGAGGACGTGTTCAAGATGAGTAAAAGACCAACACCAGAGTATCGAGATTATGTGGTAAAACTTGTAGTAGAAGAAGGAAGAAAAGTAACGCAATTGGCTTATGAACTAGGAATTGGAGAATCTTCTATTCGTCGTTGGGTAAAAGAGTACCGTGATCAAAAAGCAGCTGAAACACAAGGGATCCAGTATGTTACACCCACCGAGTTAAAACGGCTTCAAAACGATTACGAAAAGAAATTGCGTGCCCTTGAGGAGGAAAATGCGATCTTAAAAAAGGCGATGCACATCTTTGCGAAAAACCAGCCGTAATTTATGCCTTTATTCAAGCCCATGTAGGTGAATTTACGATTGTAAAGATGTGTGAGGTCCTTGGCGTCTCTAAAAGTGGCTACTATAATTGGCTTCAAAAACAAGCAGCCCCTTTAACGGAACGCGAAGAAAAAGAAATTGAAATTACCCAAAAGGTGCATCAATCTTTCCATGAAAGCTATGGGACGTATGGTAGTCCTCGTATTCGAAAAGATTTACAAGAGTGGGGATACGTTTTATCTCAAAAGAAAGTAGCTAATTTAATGCGGGAGCTGGGTCTATGTGCGGTGATCCCTAAACAGTATCAACAAACAACTAACTCCAAACACGCTTATTTTGTGTACCCTAATTTAGTCAAACGCCAATTCGATGTGAAGGCACCCAATGTGGTGTGGGTGGCGGATATTACGTATGTACGTACGATGCAGGGCTGGCTTTATTTAGCGACGATTATGGATTTATATTCAAGAAAAATCATTGGTTGGTCCATCGCCGATCACATGAAAGAAGAGCTCATATTAGAAGCGTTGAAGCAGGCACTGCAGATTAGAAAGCCACCAGCCGGCTGCATCCACCATTCGGATCGAGGTGTACAATACTGTTCCAACGCCTATACTAATCTATTAAAAGAACACGACATGAAAATCAGTATGAGTAAAAAGGAGATCCTTACGATAATGCATGTATTGAATCATTCCATTCGACGATTAAAAAAGAATGTATGTATCGTCAACGATTCCAAACCAAGCAAGAAGCCAAAAAAATGATACAAGCGTATATCATCCAGTTTTATAACGAGAAAAGACGCCATTCTACACTGGGGTATGTCTCCCCTAATCAATATGAGCGTATGAACAAAGAAAAAGATATGCCTGTCCGCTCGATATCTGCTTAGAGGGCTTGCGATTGTGCAGCTCCAATTTGGAGGTGCACAATCGCAAGACCAGACCAACCGAAGGGCGGTAGCACAAAAACGCTCGATTTTTTATGTCCATTTTATTGACACAAGACCAAAAAGCAGCGGTATCCGAGCAAAAAGCTACGGTATCCGGTCAAAACAACGTGGTCCGAGCAAAACTTTGCCGTATCCGAGCAAAAGTCCATGGTAAACGGTCAAAAAGCAGCGGTATCCGAGCAAAAAGCTACGGTAACCGGTCAAAACAACGCGGTCCGAGCAAAACTTTGCGGTATCCGAGCAAAAGCCTATGGTAAACGGTCAAAAAGTAGCGGTATCCGAGCAAAAAGCTACGGTATCCGGTCAAAACAACGCGGTTCGAGCAAAACCTTGTCGTATCCGAGCAAAAGCCCATGGTAAACGGTCAAAACGTAGCGGTATCCGAGCAAAACACCGCCCTATCCGGTCAAAACATTGCGCTATCATAGTAGATTAATGAAGAAAGTTCTATCCAAACGCGTTCATCACGAAATAGTTGAAAAGTATCCTTTTATTTTAAATGGAAATAATGTACAATAGCAGTAATTGAATAATGTTTAACTAGGGGAGTCCAATGAGTTGGGCTGAGAGGGAAACGCATAGAAGTTTCTTGACCCTTTGGACCTGATCTGGATCATGCCAGCGTAGGGAAGTTAGAAATCTTTAGTATATGTGCAAATGTCTATATACATATCGTAAGCTGGGTCCGTTTATCTTTATCATAAATGGATTCAGCTTTTTTTTGCGGATAGGAAAGTATATAAAATGTATCTGCAAAACGTAGCATCAGCTTGACCTATTTGAGTTGCGCTGTGCCGTGCCTTTCTAATTTGCCTCACTACTACCCGGTTAATCTAGATCTCGTCCTTTACCAATATAAAGGAGGAGTTTTTTTATGTCATCAACGTCATTAAACAAAGAAAACATTTCGATTATGTCCAATTTTCCGGGGAGTAAAAAAGTATATGTGGTTGGTTCAAGACCAGATATCAAAGTACCGATGCGAGAAATTGCACTAAGCCCTACAACGAGTACAGTTGGTGAAGAGGAAAATCCACCCGTACAAGTTTATGACACAAGTGGACCTTATACCGATCCTCACATTTCCATTGATATTACAAAAGGGTTAACGGCTCTTCGCAGTAAGTGGATTGAGGAACGAGCAGATGTAGAAATGTATGAGGGGCGGCAAGTAAAGCCAGAAGATAACGGCTATAAAAATGAAAATGATCCGCGTGCTCAGCAAGCTATTTTCCCAAACTTAAAACGCCAGCCATTGCGCGCAAAAGAAGGGAGAAATGTAACCCAACTTCATTATGCGAAAAAAGGCATTATTACTCCAGAGATGGAGTTTATTGCGATTAGGGAAAATATGGACCCTGAATTTGTGCGGAGTGAGGTAGCGAGAGGGCGAGCGATTATTCCGTGTAATATTAATCATCCAGAGCTAGAACCGATGATTATTGGACGCAATTTTCACGTTAAAGTGAACGCCAACATTGGGAATTCTGCCGTCTCCTCTTCGATTGAAGAGGAAGTAGAAAAAATGATTTGGGCTACACGCTGGGGCGCCGATACGATTATGGATTTGTCTACAGGAAAAAACATTCATACAACACGCGAATGGATTATCCGGAATGCAGCTGTTCCAGTAGGGACTGTGCCCATTTATCAAGCACTTGAAAAAGTAAATGGGATCGTAGAAAATCTGACATGGGAAATTTACCGTGATACGTTAATCGAACAAGCCGAACAGGGAGTGGATTATTTTACAATTCATGCAGGTGTGCTGTTACGTTATATTCCATTAACTGCTAATCGCTTAACAGGCATCGTGTCACGTGGTGGATCGATTATGGCACAGTGGTGTTTAGCTCACCACCAAGAAAACTTCCTGTATACGCATTTTGAAGAAATTTGTGACATTATGAAAGCATACGATGTGGCCTTTTCCCTTGGCGATGGTTTACGCCCAGGCTCTATTCATGATGCCAATGATGCAGCGCAATTTGCAGAGCTTGAAACGCTTGGTGAATTAACGAAAATTGCTTGGAAGCATGATGTGCAAGTAATGGTAGAAGGCCCAGGCCATGTACCAATGCATCTCATTAAGGAAAATATGGACAAACAATTAGAAATTTGTGAAGAGGCACCGTTTTACACATTAGGACCGCTGACGACAGATATTGCACCAGGCTATGATCATATTACATCTGCCATTGGTGCTGCGATGATTGGTTGGTTTGGCACGGCGATGCTTTGCTATGTGACACCGAAGGAACATTTAGGTTTACCAAATAAAGACGATGTACGTGAAGGGGTTATTACGTATAAAATTGCCGCTCATGCAGCCGATTTAGCGAAGGGCCATCCGGGAGCGCAAAAACGAGATGATGCCTTATCCAAAGCGCGCTTTGAATTCCGTTGGCGAGACCAGTTCAATTTATCATTAGATCCGGAACGAGCAATAGAATATCATGATGAAACATTACCAGCGGAAGGAGCAAAAGTAGCTCATTTTTGTTCGATGTGCGGACCGAAATTTTGCAGCATGAGAATCTCACATGATATTCGCAATAGTGTCAAAGAAAAAGAAACGAAAGTAGTGGAAGAAGGTTTAAAGGAAAAGGCAAAAGAGTTTAAAGAATCTGGTGGCACACTATATCAATAGTTAGCGAAAAGAAGCGCTTCTTTCTATAAAGAAGTGCTTTTTATTTTCACAACGGAAGGAGGTAAGTGTAGCTGGTGGCAGTCGTTTTTTGCTATAGAGCAAATCCCGCGGAAGGCGACCGCCTATAGTGGGGAACGAACAATAAAGCTGATTTAAAATCTTTATTTCCGAGGTAGATTACTTAAAAAGAAAAATGAGGTGTTTTGATCAGTTAACTAGCACGTACCTTATCAATAAAGAATACAAATAACATATTAAAAGTACTGATTTAATCGGAAATTTCATTCTTAATTCACAACTTTTTTTTATAATCAGTTAGCACTAAGAAATATTTTTATAAAAAGGAGTACCTGTTATTGATGATGAATGAAAAAAACAAAAAATCCAGTAGTGCGTTATATAAAACCATGTGGAGATGGCATTTTTATGCAGGTTTAATTATTACACCATTTTTAGTTATTTTAGCTATTACAGGTGGCATTTATCTATTTCAACCACAGATAGAACAGCACTTATATCAAGAATATTATGAAGTAACACCAACAGGAGAAAGAATTTCTGTTGATCAGCAAATTGCAACAGTGAAGGAACTCTATCCAGAAGCAACGGTGACAAGTTATCGCCCAGGGGAAACAGAAGATCGTTCCAGTGAGGTAGGAATTAGTTTAGGCGATGAGTCATTTACAATTTTTATGGATCCTTATACAGGGAAAGAGATTGGTCATTTAAATAATAGTGATCGAATCATGGATAAGATTGAAGAAATACATGGTGAATTAATGATTGGGACAACGGGGGACCGCATTGTAGAATTAGTGACATGTTGGGCGATTCTACTAATCATTACAGGACTATATCTTTGGTTTCCTCGTAAAAATAAAGGAATGGCAGGCATTTTATATCCGCGTTTTAAAAAAGGACAGAAAATCTTCCGAAGAGATTTGCATGCGGTACCTGCGTTTTGGGTAACTGCGGGGATGCTATTTTTAATTATGACAGGATTACCATGGTCAGGGTTTTGGGGGACTAACTTCCAAAATATCGTGACAAATGCTGGTCTGGGATATCCACCATCTATTTGGACAGGAAGTGCACCAGATTCCATTACCAAAACAAAAGAAATTGCGGATGTTCCATGGGCTGCAGAAAATTTAGATGTACCAGAATCAACAATACAGGATTATAAACCATTATCCATTGATGATTTGGTGCAAATTGCAAAGCGTGAAGAGATTGATTCTAGTTATACTATTTATATTCCTCAAACAAAAGAAGGGGTTTATACATTTTCTGCTTTTCCAGCTAAGGCACAAAATGAAGTAACGATGCATATTGATCAATATTCGGGTGCCATATTAGCAGATTATCGCTATGAAAACTATCATTTCATTGGCAAAATGATAGCATGGGGAATTACTTTGCATAAAGGAACTCAATTTGGTATTGTTAATCAGCTAATTGGCTTAGTTGTTTGTTTAGGTATTGTATTAACAGCAGTAAGTGGTTTTTATTTATGGTTGAAACGTAAGCCTAGTAAGCAATTAGGTGCACCAGCAGCGCCGAGTGTCAAAAAGATGAAAGGCTTTTTAGGTATTTTAATTTTACTTGGTCTTATTTTCCCTCTCGTCGGTTTATCCCTAATAGTTGTGTGGTTATTTGATTGGTTAATAATCCAACGCATACCGGCTATGAAGCAATTCTTTAATGCTTAAACAAATGGAGAGAAGGGAGATTATTCAATGAAAAAAATACACTTACTACTTATCGTCTTAGTTACTTGTATTTGTTTAAGTGCTTGCATCGCTGATCCAAACGCAAGTCAACTTTACAAAAAAGAAGTTCCACTTGAAGCTGAGATTATTTTACCGGAACCGTTTGAACCAACAAAAGCTGCAACCATTAACGTAATACTTACACAAGATGGCGAGAAAGTAGAAAATCCGGAATTCGTTCACTTAAAAATTTGGAAAAGAGATGGCACTATCAAATATGAAATGACTGAAGCGCATAATGATGGGAATGGTCAATACAGTCTAAGTAAAGGATTTGAGAGTGAAGGTCTTTATTATGTTCAAGTTCATGCAAGTCATAATGGCTCCATTATTATGCCAACAAAACAGTTCATTGTTGGTGACTTATCAGAAAGCGATAAGAAAGCACTACAATCGGATGCACCTATCTCTGGAGGGAGCTCAGCGAATCATCATTAATGCATTAAATGATTCAATGTCGAAATTGGTTCTTTATTAAAAAGAAACGGATATAAAAGCATTACGGAGCTTATGCTTACCAGCAGAAAGCGTCCACTTGGAATGAGCAGTTCGTTTTTCTTACTTATTATTCTTTTAGTTGATTGATGGACAATAAAACTTTTAAAAGCTTTATTACATTTTCATGTGTAGTAAAGCTTTTTTTATATCGAAATTAAATAATTTTACTATCTTTGTACATTATCATTCCATTAACAAACGTTGATCCTTTACTCATTAGGCCCTTCTTTCTATCATTTTGAATATAGTGGAAAATTGAACTTTATAGTGAAAATTCAATTTTTAATAAAATAGCGATACACCTCAGATATGTTAACTATACAAATACTAGTATATGATAAGGATGCTTTTTAGTGTAATGTACCATATAAAACACTAAGAAAATCTTAAGAATTGGTGTGTGAGTTTGTTAAGATTTACTTAGTATCATGTCCTTATACGAATCCTATAGGGGTGATTAAATGAGCGGGAAGCAATGGAGGAGTGAATGGAATTGAACATTTTGATTTGTGATGATGATAAAGAAATTGTTAGGGCGATTAGCATTTATTTGGAAAATGAAGGGTATCAAGTATTCAAAGCGTACAACGGGGTAGAGGCGATTGATGTTATTCGCGATCACACGATTCACCTCATTATTATGGATATTATGATGCCGAAAATGGATGGTATTACAGCGACGATGAAGATTCGCCAAGAGAATATGATTCCGTTAATTATGCTGTCTGCGAAATCGGAGGATCATGATAAAATACTCGGTTTAAATATTGGCGCAGATGATTATATGGCTAAGCCGTTTAATCCATTAGAACTCGTAGCGAGGGTGAAATCGCAGCTCAGAAGATATACGACATTTGGTAGCCTTGAGGTGAACAGTTCTGTACATCAAACAGGTGGGCTCACGATTGATGACGAACGGAAAATCATTACGGTTGATAAAGAAGAGGTTCATTTGACACCAGTACAGTATAAAATTTTAAAGCTGCTGACCGCAAATGCGGGGAGAGTGTTCACTATTGAAGAAATTTATGAAAAGGTATGGAATGAAAGGGCCATCAATCCAGAAAATACAGTGGCGGTTCATATTCGAAAAATTCGAGAAAAAATCGAAATCAATCCGAAAGAGCCGAAATATTTAAAAGTAGTTTGGGGAGTGGGGTATAAAGTTGAGAAATATTAGTCATGCACTTATTACGAAAGTGTTAGTATTTGTGCTTGCGATCGTTTGTATCACAGGGGCAATAAAGGCTATCATCGACACGGAATATGTAGATGAGGCCGATTTTAGCAGTATATATCATAATCATTATTTTGAAAGCTGGGCATTCGCTGATGAAAGTCAAAGTCTTACTACCGTCCTCACACAATTAATTAGTAAATATAAAAGTGAAGAATATATTTTAAGCGGTAAAGCACTGGCTGAACAAGAGATGAGAGAAATCGAAGAAGAGTTATTTTATGATTACAGTGATTCCTACAGATATAACCCGAAATTAAGTGAAGTGGAAAATAATCGCATTTACGAAGAACAATATGCAGAGAACATCAATCGTAAAAAAGACGCAAAAATAAGAGAACAGGTAAGAGAGTTTTATCGGTTACTTGACAGACTCGAATCACATGAAGGCATCGTGTATTATGCGACTGATGGAGAGCATGTCTTTTCTAATAGTGAACGAACAAAGAAAGAGCAATTTGAATCATTTAATGCGTATATGCTATATGAGGATTATCAACAAAAAATTTATCCAGATGAAGTGAAAGAAAACAGGTACTTTAATTACTTTAGACACGAAGTGGAACAATTAAATCCGCAAACAGATATCATTTATATGGCGTTTACAGACTCTTTCTTACAATCAAAAATAGCGGAATGGGAAAAAGATAAAGAGATTGCTACACGTAATTTTTATGCATTCATTGGATTTTTAGTTGGATTTATTTTATCCTTTGTGTATTTAGTCATTGTAATTGGCAGAACATCATTTCAAGATAAAGAAATTCATTTCCATGTCATTGACAAACTATATAATGACCTTAATATTTTGTTCATTTTTTGTCTAACACCGATGTGGATAGCGGTGATGGATACAATGATTGTTGAAGGTGTGCATGAGCTGTACATGCTTATCACCGTACCAGTTTATATCATTGCGTTACTGCTAATTTTATCGCTCATCAAGCATATGAAAAATAGAACATTGCTGCAGCATACACTCATTTATCAAATTCTCTATAAGGTATTCATCTTGGTGAAAAATGTATTTGATAGTGGGCGTACAGGGAGGAAAATTGCGCTACTTGTTATCGGTTATCCAGTAGTAGTGGCGGCAACAATTTTCATGTTTCCGATTACGATTGGGCTAGCTGTTTGGTTTGCGCTGAAAAAGGTAAAGTCGTTTAATCGCATTAAAGAAGGTGTAGAGCAAATTAAAAACGGCGATCTTCATCACCGAATTGACGTAGAGGGACAAGGAGAGTTTAGCCAACTGGCAGAAAATATTAATCGTATTACCGATGGATTGAAAAAGTCGGTAGATAGTGAAATTAAGAGTGAGCGTTTAAAAACAGAGCTCATTACGAATGTTTCGCATGATATTCGAACACCCTTAACGTCCATTATTACGTATGTCGATTTGTTAAAAATAGAAAAGGACCCTGAAAAAATGGCTGAATATATCGATGTATTAGATCAAAAATCGAAAAGACTGAAGCTGTTAACGGATGATTTATTTGAAGCGGCTAAAGCGTCAAGTGGCAATATGCCTGTGCAGTTAGAGCGAATTGATATCGTGTCGTTACTTACACAAGGCATCGGCGAAATGGATGAACAAATTGAAGCGTCGTCATTAGATTTTAAGTTATCGTATCCAACTGAAAAGATGTATGTGCAGGCGGATGGGAAATTATTATGGCGCTCAATCGAAAACTTATTCTCGAATATTTTTAAATATGCACAGCCTGCATCAAGGGTATATATTGATGTTGAAGATGTAGGGAATGAAATACGCGTGACATTCAAAAATATTTCCGCCTATGAATTGAATATTTCCGCAGAGGAATTAATGGAACGCTTTAAGCGCGGCGATGAATCGAGATCAAGTCAGGGAAGCGGATTAGGATTATCGATTGCTGAAAGCCTCATTGATATACAACATGGAAAGTTTATTGTGCAAGTAGATGGCGATTTATTTAAGGCGATCATTTCTTTACCAAAATTTCTAAATGAATAATTATTAAGGATTGCTGGGGTGTACTGAAAGTTTTTACTTTCTGGACACCCCTTTGATTTTTCTTAATCAGAGGAACTTTTTTTAAATATAAAGAAATATTTGCTTTTACCGTAGCACAAGCTTTGCAATTGAATCTGGCATTTTTAGGAGTACGCACCGAGTTATAAATTCCTCTTTACAAGCCAACCTAAAAGTATTGACATAGAGGAAGGTGACGTTGTGTGAAAGGGAACCAATATGGGCAGTATGTCGACTCAATATGTACAAGGAATACGTATTACAGGGGAGAACGAATATGAATAAACCTTTTATCCCTCAGCTTGTTTATTTTGAGCCGAAAGCGCTGGAGTATCCGCTAGGAAGAGAGCTGAAAGAAAAATTTGAACAGCTAGGTGTTGAGATTCGCTATACGACCTCGCATAACCAAGTCCGAAATCTGCCAGGAGACAATGAATTTCAACAGTATCGGATGGCCAAATCGACACTTGTGGTGGGCATTCGAAAGACGTTGAAGTTTGATACATCGAAGCCATCTGCGGAATATGCGATCCCATTTGCGACTGGCTGTATGGGGCATTGTCATTATTGCTATTTACAAACGACGATGGGAAGCAAGCCTTATATCCGTACATATGTGAATGTGGAGGAGATTTTGGCAGCGGCAGATGCTTATATAGCCGAACGTGCACCTGATATTACGCGATTTGAAGCTTCTTGTACGTCTGATATTGTGGGCATTGACCACTTAACACATACGCTAAAAAGAGCAATTGAACATTTTGGTCAAACGGAACATGGAAGATTACGATTTGTGACGAAATTCCACCATGTCGATCACTTACTTGACGCGAAACATAATGGACATACGCGATTTCGTTTTAGCATCAATGCCGATTATGTCATTAAACACTTTGAGCCAGGCACTTCGCCATTAGCGAAGCGTATTGAGGCAGCTGGAAAAGTCGCAAGAGCAGGGTATCCACTTGGGTTTATCGTCGCCCCGATTTATTTACATGAAGGCTGGAAAGAGGGCTACTATCATATGTTTGAGCGCTTGGACGCGGAGTTACCGCAAGATGCTAGGGATGATATCACCTTTGAATTCATCCAGCACCGATTTACGAAGCCTGCTAAAAAGGTCATTCAAAAAAACTATCCGAAGACGAAACTAACATTAGATGAATCGACAAGACGGTATAAATGGGGGAAATACGGCATCGGTAAATACATTTATCAAAAAGAAGAAGAAGAAGATATTAAAAAGTATTTAAGTGAGTATATGGAAAAATTCTTTCCAAATGCGAAGTTTGAATACTTTACTTGAATAGTTTCTAGACTGTTATCAATCAAAAAGGGGCTAAACATAAGCTTTGGATTAGCCCCTTTTTTAATTATGATGCTTCCTGAGACATTTTCACCATATTTAACGAGATAAAATATATCAAGTTAGGGATAAATTGTTTATTTAAACATTAAAATGAATGTTTTTTACAAATGCTCTCTGCTTGTATGACAGGAGTATATTTATACTTGTTGATATTATGATAGAATAATAACAAAATATTTATTCATGAATAAGTTAATCAGGGGAGAATTTGTAGTACTTAGTGAGGTGGATGAAGAACAGATTAGGTGAAAGGTATCTTATTGGGTCTATAGCATTTAGTATTAGATGTTCTAATTTATATACCCAAAATATTTTGCAAAAGTCCTGAATTAGGTGGATTTTCATAGTTTAATTGTATGATATAAAGGGGATTTGAATATAGAGATAAGGGTGTACAATTTTTATGAAGAGACATAAAATAAGGTTGATTTTTATTTTAGCCGCTGTTTTATTATTAGTTTTTATTAGTATAAGTTTGTATTCCACATCTTTAAGGACGAAGATGACAGTGGAAGAGTCCATTGTAAATCAAAATCTAACGGCAGCGAAATCGATTGCTTCAGCAATGGATATTGATACATATGAACAGTTTTTAAGTAACCGCGCGCGCACGGAACAGTATTGGAAGATTCGAAATTATTTAAATGACGCAAGGGAAAAAACAGGGGCTTTGTATGTGTATACAATGGAAGTGGATAATCCAAAAGTAGCCACATCATTAATAGTAGGACACCCTCCAAGTAAAGTGGGGACTAAAGACAATTTTCCAATTGGTGATGTTTGTAGTGTGCCGGAAGCGCAAGTGAAGGTGGCTTACTTTGAAGGGAAACCGTTTGTGACAGACATCATTGAGGATGCTCGATATGGTACTTATTTGACGGTTGGTGTACCCATTAAAAGTGAAAAGGGTCAGATTATTGGTTATTTGGGGATTGATATAAGTGCAGAGACAATCGAGAGTATTCAAAATACGGTTCAAGAAAATAATGTGAAAATTTTTGAACTTAATGTCGTATTTACTTTAGGTGTAATTGCTTCCTTTTTACTTTTACAAAGCTGGTACCAAAAAGAAGTAGCGACAGAAGTAGGGTATACAGAAGATACATATCAAAATGAAATTAGAGCATTAATTGCCTCTGTTTCTTCCTTAAGACATGATTTTACAAATCATATTCAAGTGATGCATGGGCTTTTAAAAATCGGGGCTGTGGATGAGGCTGAGAAATATGTGAACGCTTTATATAAAGAAGCGCAGGCAATTGAATCGATTAAACTCAATATCGATCATCCGGGTCTTTCCATCTTATTGCAAACAAAAAAGCTAGCTGCACAAAATCATCAGATTGAGATGGATATTACAACTGCTCATCACTCCTTCGATCAACTGAAAACAACGGATTTGATTAAAATATTGTCTAATTTAATTGATAATGCGATGGATGCAGCGCTAGAATTACAAGAGCATGAACGTAAAATAGTGGTTATTTGTGAAGCAAATGACACGCATTATATATTTAAAATTATCAATACCGGACCTAACATTGTCGATAAGGAACGGATTTTCCACCCAGGTTATACGACAAAAAAAGAACAGCCAGGAAAGGAAAGAGGACAAGGGTTGTTTATCGTAAAGGAAATTGTCCATAAATATGACGGTCATATTTCCATTGAATCAACAAATCCTTTAGAGACAACCGCTATTGTAGAAATTCCTTTAAAATAAGCATGAAGGGGCGTCGGATTTAGATAGCCCCTAATTTCAACAAATTTTCTTTAACCTAACATAAATGGACTGCAGTGATGCCACCAACATTTTAAATGGTGTTTCTAACAATCCCCAAAAAAATCATTCCTCTATTGCGAGCCGCGCAGTAAAATCGTAAACGGTACCCACAATGTCCACTCCAATATTCAATAGAATAATCCCTCTATCTTAGTGCTCCTTAAAGTGTTTGAAAATCTGCTTTAGTTAAACATTAAAATAAATGTTTTTTTATAAGTAATCTCTACTTGTATGATAGGAATATTTTTATACTTGCTAATAATATGATAGAATATTAACAACGTAACTTATTCACTAGCGATTTAATGAAGAATGTTTATTTATAGGGCTTAAGGGGCGTATTTTTATTTTCTAACATTCTATAATTACGTACTTACTATAGTCTAATAGTTCGTTATAAAGAGGTTTTTAATATATATAAGGATGTACAACTTTTTATGAAGAGACATAAAATAAAGCGGATTTTTATGTTAGCCGTTGTTTTATTATTAGTTTTTATTAGTACCAGTTTGTATATTACAACGTTAAGGACGAAGGTCATTGTTGAAGAATCAATCGCTAATCAAAGTTTAGCAGCGGCGCAGTCTATTGCTGCTGCGATGGATATTGATACATACGAACAATTTTTAAATAACCCTGTGCGCAATGAACACTATTGGGCAATTAGAAATTATTTAAATGATGCAAGGGAAAAAATAGGCGCCCTATATGTGTATACACTTGAGATTGATAATCCTAAAGTATCGAAATCCATGATTGTCGGTGGACCGAAAGAGGTAGTAGATAAGGTTGCGATAGGGGAAGTTTGTACTGTACCTGAAGAACAGGTGGCTATTGCTTATTATAAAGAAAAGTCCTATGTTACTAAGCTGATAGAAGATTTCAACTATGATAGTACATATTTATCCGTAGGGGCACCGATTAAAAATAAAGATGGACAAGTAATCGGCTATTTAGGTATTGATATTAGTGCAGAAACAATGAATGAAATTAAGCTAGTAGCAATCGAAAATAATTTATTTCTTCTTTTTATCAATAGTATTTTCATCTTCATTGTAATTACTTCCTTTTGGCTTTTACAAAGATGGTATCAAAAAGAAGTGGTGACAGAAGTAGGCTATACAGAAGATACGTATCAAAACGAAATTAAAACATTAATCGCCTCTGTTTCTTCTTTAAGACACGATTTTACGAATCATATTCAGGTGATGCATGGGCTTTTACAAATTGAGGCTGTGGATGAAGCAGAAAAATATGTGAACGCTTTATATAAAGAAGCGCAGGCAATTGAATCGATTAAACTCAATATCGATCATCCAGGTCTATCCATCTTATTACAAACGAAAAAATTAGCTGCACAAAATCATCAGATTGAGATGAATATTACGGCTTTTCATCATTCCTTTGATCAACTGAAAACAACGGATTTGATTAAAATATTGTCCAATTTAATTGATAATGCGATGGATGCAACGCTAGAGTTACCGGAGCATGAGCGTAAAATAGCGGTTATTTGTGAAGCGAATGAGACACATTATATATTCAAAATTATCAATACCGGACCTAATATTGTCGATAAGGAACGTATTTTCCATCAAGGCTATACGACAAAAAAAGAACAGCAAGGAAAGGAAAGAGGACAAGGGTTGTTTATCGTAAAGGAAATTGTCCATAAATATGACGGTCATATTTCGATTGAATCAACAAATCCTTTAGAAACAACTGTTATTGTAGAAATTCCTTTAAAATAAGTGTAAAAGGGGCGTCCGAGAGTTCTTGGACGCCCCTTTTTCTAGTGAGTTCAATACGTTAATTTTCGAATGAGAAAGTTATCGTCTAATAGGACCCAGTTTTGAGGGAATGGGTAGCCTAATACCCAGTAGCTGATGCCTTGTAAGTTATATTCTTTCACTAAATCAAATTTCGCTTGTGCACTTCTGGCGTCTTCAAACCATACTTCATGCTGCTGACCTTGTTCATCTACATAACGGAAAAATGGGGATTGCGCGGTTGTATCGTATTGAATCGTGACATTATATTGATTTGCACGTCGAATAGCTTCTTGGGCACTAATTGTTTCGGCTTCTTGTCCTTTCATGTGTGGTACTTTCCAATCCCTTGCGTAAATTTGAAAACCTAAAAAGAGTTTATTGGCTGGTATGACAGATAAGGCATATTCGACAACACTTCTCATTTGATTGATAGGTGAGATTGCTGTCGGTGGTCCGCCTCTCCACCCCCATTCATAAGTCATTAAGACAACAAAATCAACAATCTTGCCATGCGCCTCGTAGTCATGTGCTTCATATAAAAGACCTTGCTGCGTGGAGCTTGTTTTCGGCGCAACGGCAGTGGAGACAAAATAGTCCTTTGGATGTAGTCGATCTACAGCCAATTGGAGAAAGGTATTATAATGTTCACGATCCTCTGGGAGTACATTTTCAAAATCAACGTTGATCCCTTTATAGCCTTTCGCATCCATCACTTGAAGAATATTGGTCATTAATTTTTCTCGCAAATCAGGACTAGTTAAAACGATATGCGCTAAATTAGATCCAGCTTCCGTTGAAGTGAAGTTTGTAATAGACATCATCGGTATGACACCATGAGCCTTTGCTGCAGCTATCATTAAATCATCGTCAAATGGCTCTAATGTTCCATCTTCTTTTACCATATAAGCAAATGGACTAACATATGTGAATAAAGGACTGAGTGTATTGATGGATTTAGCCCCAGCTTCATCACTTTGATACGTATAGGCATTTACCTCAATCGTTGGTTTTGCTCTCGGAATGATTAATTGTACGCCAGTATAAATAATATTTGGATTTTGAATTTGATTGGCGTCAATAATCATTTGAGTAGAAATACCATACAGTTTGGCGATTTGCCATAGTGTTTCCCCAGGTTGAACGACGTGGATGATAGGTGGAATATACAGTCGCATACCGGGATAGAGAACATCTGGATTTGGCAGTTCGTTTGTAAGGATAATAGCATCTACTGAAACGCCGTACCGCTGTGCAATCGTCCATAACGTTTCTCCTTCCTTCACCGTATGCATAGATCCAGGTACAGGAATTAGGATTGATTGGCCAATCAATAGTTGGTTTGGATCTGGTAGTTGATTGATTTGCTGGATGGCATCTACATGGATGTTGTAACGATTCGCTAATTCCCAAAGTGACTCGCCTTTACGAACAACATGAATAATCACTGTACAGCTCCTTTTGATTGATATGTTACTGCATCATATGCTTGTTCATTCAGGATAAGAAAAAATAATGCTTTTTGCTATGTGTATTAGCGCCTCTTTTCTAAGTAGAAGATTGGATTTACAGAAATGGCACATAATAATGTTGAGTGCGGAAAACTAATGAAGGAAAGAGGATTATGATGAATGTACTAGTCGTAAAAGCAAATAATCGTCCAGATGGCGTTTCAACACGAATGTATGAAGTGTTTATACAACAATTAGAAGAAAAAGAAAACATCCATATGACAACATTTGATGTATTTAAAGAAGATATGCCTTATTTTGGCCAAGATATATATAATGCTTACGGTAAATTAGAACATAATGAAGAATTAACGGAATTAGAGGCGCGTTTAATCACAGCGCAGCAAAAAGCGCAGCAAGCAATCAAAGAGGCTGATGTTGTCGTATTTGCCTTTCCGTTATGGAATTTAACGATTCCAGCGCCATTACACACATTTTTTGATTACACATATGCCGTTAACTTTGGCTTTAAATATAACTCAGAAGGGAAGCTAGTTCAATTATTAACGGACAAAAAATCTATAATATTAAATGCACGTGGCGGTATATACTCTACCCCGGAAAAAGTATCAATGGAAATGGCTGTGAATTATGTACGAAATGTAGTAGTAAACATTTTTGGCATGGCTTTAATCGATGAAGTGATTATTGAAGGGCATCATGCAAAGCCACAGGAAGCCAATGCAATTGTTGCTGCTGGAATTGAAAAAGTAAAGGCGGCAGCCCATAAAGTAGCCGCATTAATGGAAATGTAGTCAGATAGTGAATGGATGAAAGCAGCTGTCATAGCTGCTTTCTTAATATGCTAAAATCGATACCATTTTTGGTACAAAAGTGCAAAAAAGTTATGATAAAAGAAAATAAAAACTCCTCCAAGTGGGCAAGATACATGATGAAGAGTACGAAAAAGGAGTCCATATGTCCCTTTTGTATATTTCTTCAAGTATCACATCCAAGGAGGAGAAGCATTATGCCAACTGTTCAAGTAAACTGTACTGTATCGAATTGTGTATTCCATGCCAAAGGAAATATTTGTGGAGCCGAAAAAATCACCGTTGATATGGACCACCATCCCGATTATAAGAACAAAGCGAATACAGAGTTTGCTGCTGATTTTGACTTCCGTAAAATTACGGAAGAGGCAAGCCATTCTTCTGATACGTGCTGTAAGACGTTCAAACCGAAAGGGAAATAAGAAGGCAAATGAACGAATAGTACACATTTTGCAAAGGGAAGAAGGGCTCTTTTTAGTCCTTCTTCCTTTTCTATTATCAAGATGCCCTAAACATCCATAAAATTAAAACAAGCATGTTTTGCCAATATAGGAAGAGGATGTCCCTATGCATTAAAAGGAGAATGTTTGAAGTTCATAATCTAAGTTTTCAAAGCTATCTACTGTAATCGTACTGAGCTGGAAGTAAGTTTGGATTTCTTCGGTTACACCGTCAAAGTCGTTCTCATCTTCGACTACTAATACATCTAACTGGATCGCTACATCACCAAGATCGGTTTGAAGAAGGCTAGCGATTTCTTGTGCTTTTTCCTCTGTTACCGGTTCGTTTGTAATTAGTTTAATATCCAGTTTTTCGATAGGTGCATTTGCATAAGAGATCGCCTCAGTTACACCTGCTAGATGTGCTTTCGTCATAGCTAATCCATCGATACGTTGTTCAATTAATTTGTTCAGCTCGATATTGACATTTTCGGCATAGTATTCCCCGAAAACTTCTCCGTCTTTTACTTCAAAATCATAGATCGCGCGAGTATTTAATGATTGAACGGTCATTTTAAAATCATTGCTAAATGGATTTTTCGCTGCTGTCGACTGTGCTATTGTAAAGTCTTCGTTATACATTTCGTTTAATGTGTCGATTGCCTCTTGTTCTTTTTTTGAAGCAGTCGTTGTCAGTGTTAAAATCCCTGCGATAATGACTACTAAAATAAGTGATGCTAAAGTGAGTATTTTTTTTCTTGTCATGTTTTAACTTCCTGTTCTTACATATTTTTATTCTATTATTCTCTATCAATTATAAAGTGGCAGTAATGGAAGCGCAATGAAACCGGTGGAGAATGGGGTAGACATGTGATGGATTTTTGAACGGTTCGTTTATTTTATTGAAAAGTTTGTCCCTTTTTCTTTCCTTCATTTCGATAGTAGTTAGTAAAAGGGGAGTGGACTATTATGGCATTTGAGTATTTACGTAAGTATGTGACATTTTCATCTGTAACAGAGATGGATGAACATGTAGCGAAACAGTTAGCTAAACATGAAACGATTTTGACAGAGGCAGAACGGGCTATTGTGTATAAAATTGCGTCCCATGCACTTGCTTATCCAGGTGTAGCGCATTTAAAGGCAGAGACGATTGCGACAAGCTTAAGGTTAAGTACAAAAACGGTTTATCGTGCAGTGAAAAAACTTAGCGAACTAGGCATGATTGAAAAGGTAGCCACAACAAAATTAAATGGTATCAAAGGGGCCAATATTTATCGAATTTTGCCGATTGTCTCATCGGCAATGTCCGAACGGGTAGCAAGAGCGGAAGCAAGTAACCAAGTGGATGAGATGGTAACTTATGAGAATCAATCATCTTTTTCTTTTAATCTTTTAAAAACAAGCTCTATCTATACTATATATAAAGAATTACAAACTGAAATGGAGCACCGAACTGTTTATATGAATGAATTCCAGCAAACACTCTATTATTTACTCATAACACTGCCACTAAAAGACGAGTTAAAGGATGGTCTACATAAAGCGATATTAGCTAGCAGTGTGAACAATAGACACGAGTTTATCCTGGCACGCGATGCATTAATGGGCATCATTCGTGATGTAGAATCAGGGGTGCTTACGATTACCACGACACTTCGAGCGGTTTTCAAGGGTGCTTATGAGAAACACTTTGCTCGTCCAACATGTCCACCAAAACGGATAGAGCCGCAACCGCGAACAAAGGTAGTGTTCTATGATTGGTTAACAGAACGTGAGCAATAGAGGAGGGATTTCACTTTAGTAAAGTTATTGGAAAAATTATGGTAAAACGAATGTCGGTTTGATAAACTTATAGCGTGTTGGAAAATGTTTGAATAATGATATAGTCACTCAAAAGTTACGATACTATATAATGTTGGAGGATGTATGAAACAGAGTGATAAAGAGATTTTTCTTCAATTAATTGTCGGAAATATTATTTTTGCGGTAATAGGAATTGTCTTATTAAATATAACGTCTTCAAAAAATATATTTGTCTCGATTACTCAACTCTTTTCATTACAAGAGGGCGTATTTAGCTTAATCGTCGGTTTAGTTGGTTTCTTCGCTGCTAGTCTTTACACGTTTATTGTAATAAAAGCAGGGAAAGGCTATTTCCCTAACACAAAAGGGTCAAACGTCATTGTGCAACTGGCAAACAATCAAAAATTAAGTTTAATCGGTATTGTTCTTCTCCCTTCTATAGTAGAAGAGTTTTTGTTTAGAGGCGTAGTCCATCCCCTTATGATAGAGATGTTTAATCCATTTTGGGGAGTGATTATAACTGCTTTGCTTTTTATGCTAGTGCACATTTCAGACCAATATAAAGGGCAACCATTTTTATTATTTCATATCTTTTGGTTGGGGCTTATAACGGGGGTAGCTTTTATGATGACTGAAAGCTTGTGGGCACCCATTATCATCCACTTCCTGAATAATTACTGGAGTGTGAAAAAAATTCGAGATGGAACAATTGGCATTAAATCTTAAAATGGTCAATTTGTAAAAATAATCCCATGAATCTAACCTGCTCAAATATTAATAGTAGCAGGTGTGTGAATTTTTCTATAAAATAGAATAATTATTAAAATGATAAATTTGCAAGTGTGTGGATTATCAAATTATTTCCTTTGATAGAAGCGTATGTTTTTAGCAAAATGTAATTAAATATGAATTACCAGTTGATTAAAGCGGAATCGGAGAGTGTAGCTGTCGGCGTGTGCCTTTCACTACAGAGCAATGTTTTTCTGCACCGAAAGTGAAGCGGCAGGTGCAAAGCTACCTACGGGAATAGCAATAAAATAACGAAGGCTAAAACCGTCACGTCCTGTGACAATTTATCTGCGCGACAGCAGCAACACTTTCGTGACCAACTTCATGTTGGTCCAAAGACCCCCACAGGAAATTTATTTGCGACGAAAGCGCAGCGACAGGAGCGCCGAGGTACGAGCTACTAGGTGCTGAGGGTATGCCCGTGGAAAGCGAGCCGAATGGAGCGAAAATCAACATGCTTGTTATTTTTTATACTTTGAGGTGAAATATGAAAAGGAAATTTATTATTACAACATTAATTTTTACTGCGATTACGATAGTAGCATCTATACTACTAGATAAACATTCGATTAATAAAGTTTTAGCTTCCAAACAAAGTAGTCTGTATTCAAATGAAAAAGTTATTTTATCAGGTAAGGATATACAATCTTCAGAAAAGGCAATTACCCCTTGGGAATACGTAGAAGTTTTGGGGAAAGGTTTGAACGTAGATTGGTCCAAAACTACTCAGGGTAGAAAATATTATAATGAGCAAACTGTAAAAGATTTTAAATCGGCCGGAGTAGCTCATGTTCGTATTCGTATTTCTGATAAAGCTACTGAAGAATTGCTACAAGGGTTAGATAGACAAATTAATGATTGTCTTAACAATGGTTTGATACCTATAATTGCTTATCAAGCGGACGAATTTAAAAATGAACCAAGTGAAAAAAATATTCAAAAGGTAGTTAAATGGTGGGGGATTGTTGCAGAAAGATACAAAAATTACTCTGATTTATTAGCATTTGATTTGATAATTGAGCCATCAGATGCTTTAAATAAGCAACCCGAAAAACTAAATGAGATTTACGATAGAATTGTTACTGAAATTAGAAAGACTAATGAAACAAGAATTGTAATTATTGCACCCCGTGTACGTTCAGATGCGGATTATCTAAAAGAACTAAAAATACCATCAAAAAGTAATGATTATCTAATAGCAGAATGGCATTTTTATGCGTCTGGACCGAGTAAAACAAAAGATAGAAAGTTATGGACAAATGGAAATGCAAATGAACAAAAATTAATTACTGATAAAATCAATACTGCCTTAGCGTGGCAAAAAGAGACAGGCATCCCTACCTGGGTAGGGGCATGGATGCCTAGTAATTATAATGATGGTGATGATTATTCAATTAAAGAACAAGTCAAGTTTGCAAAATTTATGGTACAACAACTTGATCAAGCAGGAATCCCATTTGCAGTTAACTCGGATACCAAGTATTATAACAGGGAATCTAATATGTGGATAGAGAACGTAAAACCAGTTTTTAAATCAATATTTAGTAAATAATTTTGTGATTAAAAGAGAATATGAGATGATACGATAATATAGAGTTGAGGTAAAATGAAATATTTTTCTTAAAAAATGTATATATTTTCAACGCTATTCTAAAACCTAACCTTTTATAAAAAGTTGAATTCAGATTTTTAAATCAAGTATGAGAAGGATTGAAATTTATTTTAGATATACGTCGTATTCAATCATTCTCACGAGTTTTTACAATATAGTGGGTGTCCATTTTATCCCCTTTAAGTAGAAAATGTTAAAAAAACTACAGTCCACTGTAGATAACATGTTACTTAAAGGGGATTTTGTATGCCTAAAAAAGAAGGTTCGAAATGTGTTAAAAATGACTACCTTGTTGAGACAGCGAGCTTAATTGAATGACATCTTAATGTATATTTATAAAAAATGAGTTTTTTGATAGAAATCATCTTCTTGTAAACGTAATAAGAGTATAGGGTCCTTAGAGTGGAGGTGTAAAATGAGAATTACAGAAAAAAATGTAGTGGAACAACTTATAGTGAAAAATGAAAAAGCATTATTTTATATAGTGGAGCAATACGGCGGAACTATTAAGTCCATCATTAAGAAATATTTAGGAAGCTTAGAAATTATTCAAGACGAGTGCTTAGACGATGTTCTTCTATTGATTTGGAATAACATTATGTATTATGACGAAAATAAAAATTCCCTAAAAAACTGGATTGCTGCTATTGCTAAGCACAAATCGATTGATTATCAACGACAATATAAAAAATTTCTCCTTCAACAAGAATTTGAAGATCATATGCTTGTCGATTTTAATAGTGTGGAAGCACAAGTGATGGACAATATGTTAAGCAGTCAAATGGAACAGCTGCTTTCGTCTTTAAAAAAAGAGGATCAATTATTATTTATACAACATTATGGTGAACAAAAAAGCATCGAGGAACTTTCACAGGCTCATGGTATACATAGGTCGGTTCTTTATAATCGATTATCTCGTGGGCGTAAAAAATTACGTACAGTATTTAAAAATAAGTTAAATGAAAAGGAGGAATCTACTTGAAAGAATTATTTGAAAAGTTGAATGACGAAAAAATCAATTTTGAAGAATTCGAAGAACACCCCTTAACAACTATTGAAAAAAAAACTATTAAGAAAAGAATAAAAAAGAAATTAAATAGACGTCGTTCGATTCCGGTCAAAACATTTTCAGCAGTTGCCTCATTTGCCCTTGTTTCGATTATTGCTGTAAACTCTAATTTTGTATTAGCGAATATCCCGATTGTTGGAGAAAAATTAGAAGCTTTTGTTTATTCAAGAGCAGGCGCACTTACGGATTTTAAAACAATTATTGGTGATTCCGTCGAAGATAACGGTGTAAAAGTCACTTTAAATGAGGTTATTTTAGATGAGGGGCAACTTCTTATTAGTAGTACATTCCATACAAATTTAAAAGGGGATGATTTAGCTTATAATTGGTTTTCGCATATTGATGTATATATTGACGGTCAAAAAATAGAAATGGGTGGCGGCGGTGGCCCACGAGAAATCACAAAATCATACATTAATTACTTTTGGACTGCAGATATTGGACAGATTGATTTACAAAAAGAAAAAGCGATTCGCATCGTATTTAATGATTTAGAAAGAAGCGATTCTGATAAAATGTTGAAGGGGAAATGGTCGTTTAAATTTAATGCTTCTGGAGAGAACTTAATTGCTAATTCAAAAAAAATCCCGATTCATCATAGCTTTACTTTAGAAAATGGTCAATATATTGAAATAGAGGAATTAGTTTTAACACCTGTTTCTTCAAAATTAGTTTATAAAATGAGTAACATTCATGATGATGTCTATTTTAAAATAGAGAACGACCGTGGAGAAGTAATACAAAAGACAATGGCGCAACAATTCCACTTTGAAAACTATAATCGTTTTGTGGCGTTAGAAGGTGATAAAATTAAAATTATACCAGTGGTTGCAAAGGAAGATCGCTCCGAAGAATACATTCTTACTAATGAAATAATCGAACTCGATTTAGGTGAAGGTTATTAATAGATTAAAATATCTTTGCCAGTCCACTATTAATTGAAATGATAATGGACTGGCTGTCTTGATAGTTCACCAATAATCCCGCTAAAGTTTCGCAAAAATGACTTCTCTTCTTGAGTAAGTCATTTTCTACTTTTCATACGGTTAGTTACAATCCTTAGCGATCTATGAGCTTCCCTTCTTATAATGGGTTGCTTATCATGTTGTTCAATCCTCATAAGCGTGTTAATCACATTACTATCGTTAAAGCTTTCAAACGATCTCACCAATTTCCAGCGGGTAATGTCATCATTGCCATGGTCCTTTAAACAGAACATCAGTGCATCGATTATTGGAGAATGGTCATGTAGTTTATAGTAAAAACAAATAAATCCTATTGCGTCAATGACTTCTCTTATTGCAATGAGATTGTCTGTTTTTAGTACAGCCATTAATACGGGGAGAATTTCTTCATCCATATGAGCTAAAGTTCTAGCAATAATGTCCCTAGGCAAAGGATAGCTATTCTTATTGAAGCCATGAGTAGGTAATACGTTATGTTGGTTAGTACCGATCTTCCCTAAATAGTCGACCATAACTTTCGCGGATGTAACATTCCCTTTTGAGAGTGCATGACATAATTCTATTTTTGTATAAAGTTTTTTTTCGTGTGTAAGTGTATAAAGAAATAAATGAATCAATTCATCGCTTAGATCATATTTCTCTGATAGTAATTTTACAGCGATTGTTCTTTTATATGCTTCTTTGGATTGCATCATTTCTAACAGTTCTATTTTGGTATGATTATTGTAGTATTGCAAATCTTGCATTGTCATCTTTCCGCGATTTTTCAACTGAGCATTAGAACTTTTCATTTATTTCTCCCCAATCTGTCAACGTTAATTATCTAAAGTTATGTATGTTATATTCGTTTGTTCGTTAGGATTTCTTGTATATAAATCTTCCTAAAATTTCCGCTATTTTTAGCGTTCATATTGTTACTACCGTGCATCGCAGTATCCGGTCAAAAGAATCCATAGTTTATTTAAGATAAAAGAACAACGCTTATTTTAATTTATTCAAACACATAAAGTAGCCCTGCTCAAATTAATGTTCGAGCAGGGCTGTGGATTTGTCTATAAAACGGTAGATAAATAGATTTACGGACTATTTTAGAAATTGTCTTTTCGTCGAATCGTGTAGTCGATATGTAAAAATGCTTTACCAAACAGCGTCATATCATGTGTAGCGATTAGTCTATCTTGTTCCTCTCGCATTACAAAATATTCATGTAAGGGCAGTTTAAAAATAGATTTACCCATGGCTAAATAAGTGCCAGCATCACCTTGTGCATCACTCGTTAAATACAGGTGATTATTTTCTGCTGAGAGCTGTAAGATGCCATGCATGGATGAGAAGGGGAGTGGTAGGGCGATGTTCATATACCGCTGATTCTCATATTGATGCTGTGAATAAATGGCATTAAAAACGGGTTGCCCTTGAATGGATCGTTGCCATAGACGAGGCTTTTCACGACCATCGAGCATCGCGTTCACTTTCCATATTTGTCCGTCCATCACAGCAGACTGTGACGAGTACGGTAAATTGAGTTGGCCCATACGCTGGCTAATCAATTGATAAATAAATGCCATTGGTTTAAACCATGTTGCCCATTGGACAGACGCCGTTAAATGAAAATGAGTTGTTTGTTCATAAAAATCACATATTAAAGCAGGTATCTTTTCTTTATCAATGAAATCAGCCATATCATCTACTAAACCTGGGTGAGGCTCATTAGAAGCAATTAGTCTTCCACGGATTTGACTAACAGGGAACAGGTAGTCCTGTTGCTTTGTTGGTGGAATAGAAAGACTCCAAGCAAGTACAATGACGAGGCCAAATCCTAAACAATTGAATATGCCATGGAAATCGAGCATAGTAGGAATGTCTACAAGCACTATTCCCGTTAAATTACTAAAAGCATATAAGAGTGACCAAATAATGGTGAAGCACAATGTTAAAAAGGCGAGGCGGATAAACAATCCTTGCCACCTAGGCAGCTTCCATTTCATCACCAAATAACTAATACTAAAAATCGCTATGACATATAAACTGACGGCTAATATTTCAACGATTCGAGAAAATGTAATCCCAATTGCCACTAACATCGGTCCTGCCGCAATGACAGTACAGCAAAAACGGTAATAGCGCGTCATGTACAGGCGACCAATTAACCCAACGGAAATACATAGTAAAAACGCAGAGTAGTGAAAATGAATCGCGGTTAACCAAGTAATGATTGGACTGAAGCCTGTATCCATTTGTAAGTGGAAGGCTAAAAACCATAGCCCACCCATCACGAGGTAGATGAATCCAATATCAATCATGATTTCAGCCGTATTGACAAAGCCACGTCTTAAAAATCGTTCAATGCCAAGTGATGCAATAGTAAGTGTACTTATTAAATAAGCGAGGACGCACAATAGTATGACGCCTTCATGCTGTGAAAAATAGAGTATGGTGACACTGAATTGCCCAATGCCAATAACGATTTTTTGCCATCCTTTCAACAGCACTAGCTGCTCTACGACAATCGGCACAAATACTAACTGTGCTACTGTTAAAAAATAGTATATAGAAGTTGGTCCATTGAAAAGGATAAGAGACATCATGCAAACGATACCGACCATAGTTAAAGGTCTAAGGAGCACACGGCGTAAACTGTCCAGCATACATCATCATCCTTCCAATGAAGTCATTAAAGATGGATACATGAATGGTATAGACGTCAAGTGCATCATCATAGCCTTCTGTCACCACGACTCGTCCCATCAACTTTTTAGGTAATGGCAACTCTTTTTGACCAACAACGATTCGTTGTTGCTCGGAGCGAATCATTAAAAACCCATCCTTCGTGACATCAAACTTTAAATCTGAATAAAATAATGCCGGATCACCCAAATAATCCTTTACGATTTGCCGATCTAAATCGACAGTCATGGTAGCATTAAATTTCCGAACCGCATTTGGAAAGAAAAAAGTCCGTTCCCAGTAAACTTCTGCTTCGTTTTGATTGTTCAGGTGGCATGTATTTGCAATCGTAAAAGGAATCATTTCACCGTCTTCGGGAAATAAAAAACGATTTTTCGTAAATAATCCATACATCGGACGTAAAATGGACGGTCCAGAACGAATCACGTGCATCGTACCTTCCGCATAAAAGGGCTCTTGTAAAGGAAGACGATACCTTTCTTGTAGCTTCGGATGTAGACGCTGAAAATCGTCTGCTAAAAGTGTTTCATAAATCATGTTAAGCACCTCTTTTTCGTTTACAAGTTTTCGCTGTTGGCAACTCTGTTCTTAATAGCCAGGCGACGACTGATAATACCCAAAGTGCGAGGTTAAATGTGATGACATTGAACGGCGCTATCGCAACATGAGGCGCTGCGAACACCGCACTAGCTGACAATATGGGGAAAAGTATGATCTGCGTCATCAACAAATATTTATGCCATTTAGGAATAAGGAACAATATGCCGAGTATCATTTCGAAAATACCTATCCAAAAAACGGCCGTAGTCGCTTGTTGTGCTGACAGCGGGGAAAGGTTCATGAGCATCTCAATTTCAAGTGGATGTTGACCAATCGCTTTTGGGACAAGTCCTTGGTATAGCCAAACAAAACAAAATAATAGACAAATAAAATAATAGCTGAAAAAACGGCGATACTGTGTAGCAGGTCCTTCTCCCGTTTGAAGCCATCTAGCCAATACATCAAAGCTAAGCGCTGTAGCCCATCCCATCACCGGTCGAAATAGCTGATCAAATAATCTTCCCATAATACCGAATCGGACGTCGTAGTCATATTGCGTTAAAAATGTGACACGCTCACCGTTCGGGATATACTGCCAATAGCCGCGCCCCTCCTTAATAGGAGAAATAAGCTGCGGTGTGCCAAAATGGAGGGAAGATGTTTTAACACCACTTTCTTTTTCATGTGTCCCTTTACTTTCACCCCAGCCAGAGACAGCAATCCCAGGCATAACCTTCGTTGTATACGTGAATGTTTGAGGGGCATCTTCATATTCTTTTTCATTATAGGAAATCTTTGTGAAACGCAAATCCCATTGTTCGTGTAAATGCGGCTGCTGTGTATAGTGCCAAACGTGATCGATGGTACTGTCTATATCGATTTCTACGTAGATCGGGTTCTTTTTCATCGCTTCAGCCCCTTTGTGTAATATGTATACATATTCATTAGACTTTTTAGTATTTTTATGATGGTAATTATACCATTTGTTGTATTAATTACCTTGTATTTATTCTAAATTTAGGGGAAGTTAACAAAAAATATAATTTTGAATGTATAAAAGCAATCGAAATGAGCTACTTTTCGATTGCTTTCAGTGTTTCTTTTTTATTGAAATAATGAGAGTTTATGTTATTGCTTATCGGATACCTCTCTTAATAACTAACCATTCACTGGCTGACTATTTTCAACCAAACTTTCTTCTTTCCGTGGTTTCCAAATGACAGCCAGTATGATCATCACACTCACAATAGCGATGGAGCTAAGTACGATGGCGGATTTATTCCACACAGCGCCATCATAGAACAATAATTCGCGTAAACCATCGATCATATAGCGCATTGGCAGCCATGGATATACCCAATCTTTATAAAATACCGGCATGACTTCTGGTGTCATTTGTAGTAACGGTAATCCAAAAAATAATAATAAAACAAATAGCGGGACCCCAGGCATACCAATCCATGTCACAACGGCTAAAATGAGTAATAGAAAACTCGTACATGTGATGGATAAGAATAGTGCAGTATGAGTAAAGCTAGGAAACTTGTAATTTAAAATACTTGTAGCTAGCCATGTTAGGCCGAAGCCGACGACAATACCGATGATGAAACTAACACCGATTTGAAGGAATCTAGCTTTCAGTTGTTCCATCTTACTATTAAATGTTCGGTTTCTCAGTGAAAACCATAGGAACATCGCGCCGAACAAACTGCCCATCCAAATCGGTTGAAATAACGATAATGGTACATTCCCCATTGAACCAGTAGGGTGAAGCATTGTTGTAGAAGATGTAATAGGCGATGTATAAAGTAATGCTTGATCCACTGATAATGAGACATTTTGAGCTTGGAATGTCGTCAGCAGTTCACGACTGATTTTTTCATTTATGCCATTAACGATGCTATTTAAAGCTTGATTGACGTTATTTGCTACTGTAGCATTTTTCCCTTGATTGATGTACAGGTTGATTTCAGGTGATAGCGGGGTAGCCGTTTGTAACGATGTATAGTTCACACTGAAATTATCGGGAATAACAATTGCGCCGTAATAGCTTTGGTCATCCATTCCTTGTTGCATTTCTTCTAAATTAACAATCTTCCACGCAATCATTGATTCTTCACTTATTGGATTTTGCGCGGTTAATTGCTGGATGATGTTATTCCCTATGTTGATTTCGCCTACACCCAAATCTTCATTGACAATAGCGATGGGCAGGTTTTTTGCTGATTGATTGGCAATCGGAATTTGCGTACAAACAAAAATAAATAGCATGATAAAGGACACAATTGGTGCTAAGATTAAAAACTTATTCTTTTTCATCATTTCATCTCCTTATTTTTAGATAATGAACAGACTGTTGATTAATGTGCACAATGTATATTATATTCAATCTATAAAAGAAAACCATCAACAATAAAAGGCACACTGTTGATTTCTCAACATAGTCGTACAAATTGTTCATTAAAATATGAAAAGAGGGGATTTTTTTGACATCTTCAAAACAAGATCGCAGAGTTATAAAGACGAAAAAAGAAATTAGGCAAGCCTTTACAACTTTACTCGAGGAAAAGAGCTTTGATGCAATCACCGTGCAAGACTTGACGGAAAGAGCAAATATTAATCGGGGGACATTTTATCTGCATTATCAAGATAAATATGATTTACTAGAGCAATGTGAAAATGAAATCCTAGAGCAATTAAGGGAAATTGGGAAGAATCTATCAGTCTCCGATTTGCGTTCTTTATTAAAAGAAGAAATGTATTTTCCACTTTTCGTCCGATTTTTTGAGTGTTTTCAAGAAAATGCACCGTTTATGCGTGCCGTCTTAGGACCAAATGGCGATCCCTCTTTCCACGGAAAAATGAAGCAAGTCATGTTAGATAACTTATGGAGTCACTTTATTTCTAAAATGGATACGTCCAAGTTTGCTGTTCCAATCGATATTGTGACGACTTATGTTAGTTCGGCACATTTAGGGGTCATTCAGCATTGGCTAAATGAAGGCATGAAGCAATCGCCAGAAGAAATAACGGCTATTTTACTTAAAATCATTACGAAAGGCCCGTTAGAAGCAGTTGGATTACCAAGTCATCATGATGCTAAATGATTGGTATGGACTGATTAATTGGAGTTTGTAATTACAGGTGGGTTATCTAAATGAGAGGATGGACGACTATACGTGTAAAATTAGAGAAATGATTTTTTAGTATGAATCAGTAGCTACTTTTATTCTAGTACGCCGTAGTAATAGGATGTAATTAAATTTCATAATGAGGTGACTGTATATGCCGAAAATGGACAATGTACTAGCGATTTTCTGGATGCTTAGTTCAGGTGAAAAAATTACTGCTAAACAAATTTCAGAAAAGTTAGAGATGAATATAAGGACTGTGTATCGTTATATTGATACACTTTCGACAAGTGGTGTACCTATCGTTTCAGATACAGGTCATAACGGTGGCTATACTTTATTGAATCATTTTATTGAATCGCCTCTTTTTTTTGATTTTGAAGAGCAAACATCGTTAGTTCACGCTGCTATTTTTGCAAAAGAAGCTGGATATTACGGAGGAGAAGCATTAAATCGTGCTATTTCGAAGCTAAGCAACTATTCAAACCAAGAGCAAGAAACAAAGGTAAATCAACATGTAACTAGTCTTGAAGTCATCAGTCGAATAAGTCCCTCCTCACTGGAACCTATTTTGAAGGAGCTAGAACAGGCAATAGTTGCCGGATATTCTATAAAAATTTTGTACCACAAAAGTGGCAAAGAGCAATCAGAATGTAGGTTGGTTAATCCATACAGAATGATTTATTGGCGTAATAAGTGGTATGTCATTGGATTTTGTCATCTTAGGGATGATATCCGTAGTTTTAAAGTAGAGCGAATTGAAAGTCTCATGGTAACCGAAAACAAGTTTGACCAACCAGAACATTTTTCAGCACGTAATTATTTTTTTAAAAACCTTCTTCCTACGATGGAAGATCAGGAAGGGGTTATGCAGTTAGTCATTGATGGAAACGAAAGTACGCTGAAAGACGTTTGCCAGCACTGGTTTTTAGGGAATTATTTGCAAGAACGAACTGCAAACCAGGCAGTATTTCTTCTTGAAAAAGAGATTATACATACATATGTACCTTATTTACTTTTACCGTATGGTAAATCTATTCACATTATTGAGCCAAAAAGCCTTAAGAAACGAATGATTGAGGTGCTATCGGAACTAATACAATTTCATCAAGTATAAAAACTTCCCTGACACTAGCTGTCAGGGAAGTTTTATTATAATAGGCTATATCAATAGTGATGGGAGATTGATTAGATGCAGACAAAAAAAGCGTATCTTTATGTATTTGATACAATGTCAGACTGGGAATATGGATATTTAATTGCTGAGTTAAACTCAGGAAGATACTTCAAAAAAGGTATAGCTCCTTTAAAAGTCGTTACAGTAGGCGCTACTAAAGAAATGATTACTACAATGGGCGGGCTAAATATAAAACCGGATATTGCTCTTGATGAATGTAACCTCGAGCGTCAAGATCTTATCATTTTACCTGGGGGGGATACTTGGAGAGAAGATATTCATCAGCCTATCTTGAAAAAAATTGTAGAAGCTTTAAAGCTTGGCACTATAGTTGCTGCTATTTGTGGGGCAACCGAGGCACTAGCGAATATAGGATGCTTGGATTCTAGAAAGCATACAAGCAATGACTTAGCATATATGAAAATGGTTTGTCCTAATTATAAAGGAGAAAAGTTTTATGATACGGTACCTGCAGTATCTGATGGGAATTTAGTGACAGCATCAGGAATAGCTCCTCTAGAATTTACGAAAGAAGTGCTGAAAATCTTAGATGTATTTGCACCAGATACATTGTATGCGTGGTACAAACTACATAAGACACATAAAACCGAATACTTCTTTCAGTTAATGAATTCAATGAATAGATAGGTTTAAAATCATTGGTGGTAATAAGAGGGGGGAAAGGGCATCGCTGAAAGTATGGGTATTAAAAAATTCTATTCAATCCTTATTTATCGGTGAATGCAAAAACTCCATTTTGAAAAAGATTGATCAAAATGGAGTTTTTCGTTTTAGTTAAGTATGAACCTTAATCATTCTCTCATAGTGTTGCTCAACAAGCGTGCCCGTTTGTTGTATTCCCGAGTATCGGAGAACTATTGCTTTGATTATGCACTCCTAAAATTGTTTAAGCTATTTCAATAAATTTTCCACAGGTTTTGTAATTCGTTTTTCGTATAGTAAGTTTCCTAAAATAAATACTGTTACGATTATTAACACAATAGGTATCTCAAAGACTATCCAATTAGATGGTGCATAGTGTGTAATTTGATGGGCATATTCAACCGTTTCAAGAAAGGATTCTTTATATTCATATTGTACAATCCATTGTTTATTAGCCATTGCTACTGTTCCAATATCATAATCGTTCGGAATGATGGACTCCGTAATCCTACCTTTTTCTCCAATAACAACTTCAGCTTGTGAATAATCAATTGGAAAGAAACTTTTAGGACCTTCTTGTAAATATATAACATCATCTTCATCTATATTTTCAATAGAAAATACAGCTAAATACTGAAGTTGCTCACTATATTCCTTAAAAACAGCTTGGAGTGCTGTTTCATCTATATTATTTGGTGACAATATTGTCGTGAATGCCTTATCGATAATATCAAGCTTTTGCTGTTCAATTATTTGTGCCTGTTCTCGCTCATGGTTAAGGTCAATAAACACGGTCAAAGAATACATTGTAAATCCAACTGTCACAATAAGCGAAATCCAAAATGAAGTACTTAAAAAAGTACTATAATTTTTTTGTGCTTTAAAAAAGTTGGCGATTCTTTGAAAAGGTTCTTTTTGTTCTATACGAGACCGAATTTCTGGTTGCTCTTGGATATCAAATTCTTTATGCAACTGGTTTACAATTTGAGCGCATTGTTTACAACTGTCGATGTGCTGCTTTACAAATTTTGAAGTTTCTTCACTACATAGGTCATCAACATAAGATGGTAATAAGTCACGTACAATATAACATTCATTCTTCATCTTTAATCCCTCGCTCTCTTAATTTTGACTTGGCTCGGTAAAATGTGACCCTTGCCCAATTTTCGTTTTTTCGATGTATTTCGCCGATTTCTCTAAAGCTTAAGCCACCGAGTATACGAAGCAACACAATTTCTTTATACGGCTCGTCTAATAAATGAATGGTACGGTAAAGTGCAATTTTGTTTTCATTGTCGATGAGATTACTTTCAGCTGAAGGCAAATGATTCAGGGCATGTGATTGGTTCGGTTGTTTAATTTGCTTGTCCACGTACTTATAATATGTATACTTCGCAATTTGGCAGAGCCAAACCGACATTTTGCATTCGCCGTTATAATTGTCGATTGATCGAACAGCCTGATAAAAAGTTTCTTGTGTTAGTTCTTCTGCAACGTCTGCATTGTGGCAAAGAACCATCAAATATTTAAAGACACCATCGGCATAAAGCTCATAGATTTCAGTAAGCTCTCCCAATGTTGCACCTCCTTTCAACCTATATATCTAAAAAATCATCGTTTCGTTACAAAATTTTCAAATTTTTTTCTAAGTAATATTCTAACATTTTAAAAGTGGCTATTAGAGTTTGATAAAAGCTTATAGAGTAGTGTGGGGATTTTTTTATTAATAAAAAATTTAAGAAAAAAAGCTATATGGCAAAGATAAATATATTGGCTATCAATGTTGTATTAATAGCTTTGTGGCGAAAAATAGTGGAGGTTCGTAAGTAATGTTCTTTTATATAAATGGAAAAAGGGTAAGGTGAAAAAATATTGATGCAGTGTTGGCACTTTTTATTAGGGTTAATCAAATATTAATAGATGATAATACGGGCAATTGGCAAGTAAAGTTTACACTATATTCGATACAAGGATGCAAGTGGATTTATAGTGAAAAAAAGAAAAATAAATTAGGTTGTTCTAGCTTTAGGAAATAGTCTCATTAAAAGCCCTGTATTTCACAAACTAAAAAGAATCCATTTTCAAATAGATTTGATCAAAATGGATTCTTAACTTATATACTATCTAATATCTTTAAAATAAGGTGGGACAATTTTAATTTTTTTATTCGCTTATCGATTCTTTTACAAACGTCCCCATGAGTTCATTATTTAACTCCACCAAATACAGCTAACTCCATCCATTTGAAATAACAGTCTGCATGATTAAATCCAATTTCTTTTAACCAATGGACTTGAATATCTACACGCTCTAGAATATTGTCTGCTTTATCTGGTCGGCTATAATATTCAGCAGCAATTTCTTCTCGTTGACCTTTATTATACGCTGTTAGGTGGTCAATAAATAGCTCATCATGTAGTTTTTCGATTTCCTCTGTTGCAGAAGCTGTATGCTCAATATTAATAAAAATGCCACCGGGCTTTAATAGACTATAAATATCAGTATATAATGCTTTCTTCTTTTCATGTGGTAAATGGTGAATTGCATAGCCCGATACAATGCAATCAACACTGTTAGGTTCTACGAAATTTTGAATCGAGTTACTAAAATCGCCTACATAAAGTTCGCAACGATCCGTATATGCCTCCAGATGAATTTTTGCTTGCTCAATCATTGGCTGCGAATGGTCAATACAGATGGCTTTTGCGGTTGGATATGTACGAAGTAATATTTCTGCTAAAAAACCGTTGCCACAACCTAAATCCATAATAATGGCTGGTTTTTCTATAAAATGATTCACTACTTGGAGCATAATTTGGGCTTGCTCTGCCCCAAAAGGAATGCCTCCTCTTACTTGTTGTAAATAGTGTGTTGTTACGTCTTCTCTTTGCCATGTCGTTTTCATCATAATTCTCCCTCTCTAAATGTTGATATCAGTGGTTTTTCAAAATAAAAACTCCGTCTCAAAAAGAGACGAAGTTCGATTCGCGGTACCACTCTAATTAGCTTTAAAAGCTCACTTAATAGGATTTAAATCCAAACTGTTAACGGATAGCTACCGTTTGTGCTTACTACCATTTCAACACAAATGCTCATGGACGAGTTGGAGATTATATTGACTGTTTTGCACCAACCAACAGCTCTCTATCCAATAAGGAATCCTTAATACTTCCAATCAACGCATCGACTATTGAATTTTGTTAATAACTTTACATCAATAGGTAATTATTGTAAATGATATTTTTTTGCCCCTTATGTTAATAATAATTTGGCATTACACTATCGTCTTTTTAGGGGAGAAATTTCAATGCAAAGTAACTACCGAATATTGATAGGAAATCTTATAAGATAGAATTTTCTTATTCTCTTTATTGACATGAGGTACTATCCTAAATATAGTAGTTATATATATTACTACTAATAGGAGGGTGTTATGGAAAATTTAATTGAGCAATTTGAAGAGATCGGCTATTCAAAAAATGAAGCTAAGGTTTATATAGCACTACTGAAGGAGCCTGCAATAAATGGTTATGAAATTAGTAAAAAAAGTGGTGTACCACGCTCAATGGTTTATGCAGTCATCGCAAAATTAGTAGCAAAAGAAGCAATCATAGAGCTTCGAACTGAACCACCTACATATACGCCAGTTCCAGTAAAAGAACTGGTCATGAATCGCAGAAGGCAAACAGAGGATACACTGACCTTTTTAGAAAAAGAGTTGCAAGCCATTGAAAAGCCTGTAGAAGTGAATGTGATTAAGCATATTGAAGGGAGAAAGAAGATTATTAATGCTATGCAAAAAGTAATGCTAGCAGCGAAGGAGGAAATTTGGCTTTCTGCATGGGAAGAGGAACTAGATGAATTAAAGAATTCAGCCTTAGAACAAGGCGAAAAAGGAATTAAGCTATATTCAATGCTTTTTACTAATCAGGAGACTGACTCATTCGGAGAAACGTTTTACCATCGTCGAGATACTGCTGTCATTGAAGAAGGTAGAATGAGTAAAAGATTAACGATTGTCATACAAGATAATCAAGAAGTGCTGATTGCGGGCTTTTTTAATGGGCAAATTCCTCAAGCAATTCAAACAGCTGAACCCATGTTAGTTCTATTGGCAAAAGAATATATTCGACACGATATGATGATGAAAGTTGTGAGCGACAAAGTAGGGAGCGACGTACTTCATTCATTATGGCAAGGTGATGATCTATTAACTTATATTGTACGTAATGTGAAGAAATAAGGGAGCTATTTTTATGTATATAGAAGTTTTTGTAGTAGGCATTTTAGCAGCTTTATCACCTGGGCCTGATTTTGTCGTCGTCATGAAAAATAGTTTAGGCGCAGGGAGAAAATATGGTGTAGCTACAGCTTTGGGCATAGCCAGTGCATTAATTGTTCATATAACTTATACCATTTTAGGTTTTACCATTGTATTAGAAAAACTACCAATTGTCTTTAATGTCATTAAACTTACTGGCGCTGCTTACTTACTTTGGTTAGGCTTGCAAGGAATCCGCTCACAAGCTCGCTTAGAGAATTCAGATGGTAAAAGCATAGACCGTTTATTGAAACAATCTGTGATGCGTTGCTTTCGTGAAGGTTTCTTATGTAATGTACTGAATCCTAAATCAGCATTATTCTTCCTAAGTATTTTTTCACAATTTATCGGACCAAACACTTCAAAGTGGATGGGGTGGATATATGGTGGAGAAATCATTTTGGCGGTGGGGCTTTGGTTTATTTTACTAGCTATACTTATTTCGAATAATTTTTTTAGAAGACTATATCAACGTTACATGCATTGGTTTGACCGTGTTCTAGGTATCATTTTAATTGTTTTTGCGGTTACTATTTGGATAACGATGTTTTAAAGTTCAAAGGGATATAAAAATTAATTATGGCATTATATACGGGGAATGGTTATATAAATAACGGTCTCTTGAAAAGAAGAATACAAATTTAGCTTAATTAACTAAATGTGTTTCAGAATGTATTTTTGGAAATAAGGTGAATAATGGTATTTTTAATATTGAAGAATGAGCTTAGTTAAAATGGAGTGTGTTTCAGCATAAGGGCTTTGAGTAGGATTGAAGTATTATATAATGATGTTATTTATGTAAAAAAAACTTACTTTACCGGGTAGTTATTTAAGATAAAAAATACTATTTATATACACGTAATATTCAGAATTCATCAAAACTATTGTGAGTTATGATAGATTCTGTTAGTGTAAGAATTACAAAAAAATATCATATTATTGGTGCAAATAACGTCTTGTTGTTTGCTTAAAAGGGAAGTCGGTGCAAATCCGACGCTGTCCCGCAACTGTAAATCGGAGTAACTCACAAATGCCACTGGGAAACTGGGAAGGCTGTGAGGCGCGTTGATGATGAGCCAGGAGACCTGCCGGTAATAGTAGAGCATTTACATAGAACCACGAGGATGGTTATAGTGAGTAGGGTAAATATACCCTTTATTTCGCTATGACAATCTCCTTGGATTCAAGGAGATTTTTTTATTTGTCTTTGTAACAAGCGGGAACAAAAAGAGAAATAAAACCTTTGAAAGGAGCTTAGTGTGCAGAAAAAAGGGAAGATTCATTTTGGTTTTCTTGTGGTAATTTTGCTCATTGTTTTAATGATTTCCATGACAATAGCTGTCATCATTGGCTCTGTTTCCATTACATCTGCGACTGTTTGGCGCGTTATTTTATCGCATGTGCCGTGGAATGTATTGGGGATTGAAGCGGACTGGAGCCGATCACAAGAAATTATTATTTGGCAAATTCGGACACCACGCGTACTACTAGCGATGGTTGTCGGGGCAGGACTTGCCATTTCAGGTGCAGCGATTCAAGCACTTGTGCGGAACTCGATAGCGGATCCGTATATTTTAGGGATTTCATCTGGTGCTTCCGTTGGTGCCACGGCGGTCATTTTACTTGGGGCCTTTTCTTTTTTAGGGATATATGCGCTATCATTTGCGGCCTTTATTGGGGCAACGATTGCGGTTATCATTGTCTTTTTATTATCAAGAGTCGGGGGAAGAGTGTCTGTCATTCGTCTGTTATTAGCTGGGATTGCGGTGTCACTGGTGCTTTCTGCGATGACGAACTTTATGCTCCTCATGTCTAAGGAAGAGGGCGGTATTAAAGCGGTGATGCACTGGATGATGGGCAGTTTAGCCGGTGCGAAGTGGAGTAACTTAATGTTGCCGATGGTTGTTTTTGTCGTTGTGTATGTAGTGTTACGCATTCATGCACGTCATTTGAATTTACTATTACTTGGAGAAGAATCGGCACTCACGTTAGGGGTGAATTTAGAGAGGTTTCGTTTATTACTCATTTTACTTGTCTCCCTTTTAACAGGGGTGCTTGTTGCTGTCAGTGGTGCCATCGGATTTATTGGCTTAATTATTCCGCATGTTGTCCGCATGCTCGTTGGGTCCAATTATAAATTTGTTTTGCCCATTAGTGCTTTACTTGGTGCGATTTTCCTCGTTTGGGCAGATGCGTTAGCACGGATTATTATTGCCCCTGAAGAAATGCCGATTGGAATTATTACAGCATTATGCGGTTGTCCATTTTTCATTTGGATGCTGCGCAAACAAACCTACTCATTTGGGGAGGGTGAGTAAATGGTATATGTGGCACAAAATCTTTCTTATACCATCGGGCAAGCAACGATTTTACATAATGTGTCTGTACATGTGAAAGAGCGTGAATTGGTAGGATTGATCGGTCCTAACGGTAGTGGTAAATCGACATTATTAAAAAATATGTACCGGATGTTGCAGCCAAATGAAGGGCAAGTTTTTCTTTTTGGAGAGGACATGCTAACGAAACCAGCAAAAGCTGTCGCGAAACAGTTAGCGGTCGTCGGGCAAGAAACACCTGTATTGTTTGAATTTACGGTGAGAGATTTAGTCGCGATGGGGCGTACACCGCATAAACGATTGATTGAACGAGATACCGTAGAGGATCGTCAAATTGTAGAGCAATCGATGGAGCAAACAGGGATTACCCATCTGAGTGAGCGTCATTTCAGCTCATTGTCGGGTGGAGAAAAGAAGCGCGTCATTGTGGCAAGAGCATTGGCACAGCAAGCGCAAGTGATGGTGCTAGATGAGCCGACGAATCATTTAGATATTCAGTATCAGCTGCAATTAATGGATTTAATTCGGAGTTTGCCTATTACGATTATGGCGGCACTCCATGATTTAAATATTGCGGCTACGTATTGCGACAAAATTTATGTGATGAAAAAAGGGGAAGTTGTTGCTTATGGTACGCCGTTAGAGGTGCTGACACCAGCGCTTTTACGCGATGTTTTTGGCGTACATGCGGAAATCGGTATTCACCCGATTACGAAGAAGCCGCAATTATTTTATATACCTGAATCCATGTTATAGATCGTGAGGAAGCATACACTTCTTTCTATATAAATTAAAAATAAAGGGAGATTGACATGAAAAAATTGAAGAACATGTGGCTTGTGTTTATCACGGTTATGGCACTGAGCGTTTTAGGTGCTTGTAGCAATGAAGAAGGTAAGCAAGAGAAAGTAGCACCTGCACAAGCGGAAGAAAATGCCGTAACGATTGACAATAATGACACAACACAAGTATATGAAGAAGCACCGACAAAAGCGATTTCCTTAAACCAACACGTAACAGAAATTATGCTAGCGTTAGGCTTAGAGGATTCGATGGTTGGTACGGCTTATTTAGATGATGAAATTTACGAACCATTGCAAGAGGCCTATGCGAAAGTGCCGGTATTAGCAGAGCAATATCCAACAAAAGAGCAAGTGATTGATGCAGAGGCAGATTTTTTATATGCAGGCTGGAAAAGTGGCTTTAGTGAAAAAGGTATTGGGACAGTGGAAGAATTAGAGGCGTTAGGCATTCACACGTATTTACATACGTCCTCAAGTATGAATAATCCAACATTAGAGGACATTTTTACCGATATTCGTAATATCGCAAAAATTTTCCGTGTAGAAGATCGAGGGGAAGCATTAATTGAACAAATGAAAAATGATGTAGAGGCAGTTCGTGCAAAATTGCCTGAGCAATCGGAGCCATTACGTGTACTTGTGTATGATAGTGGAGAGCAAGACGTGTTCACAGCAGCTCAAAACTTTATGAATGAGCTAGTGACAATTGCAGGAGGACAAAATGTTTTTGGTGATGTCGAGTCTGGCTGGACAACGGTATCAAAAGAAGATGCTGTTGAACGTGACCCACAAGTAGTTGTCGTGATTGATTACGGTTCAACAACAGCGGAAGAAAAAATAGCGTTCTTAAAAAATGACCCAGCATTAAAAGAAATGGATGCGGTGTTAAATGAACGCTTTGTCATTTTACCATTATCAGCTGCATCAGAAGGTGTACGTGCAGCCGAGGCGATTAAAATTTTAGCAGAAGGCTTCTACCCAGAAAGCTTTTAATAAGTAGAGATAAGCTAGCGTTTTGCTAGCTTATTTTCATCTAGAGGAGGACGTACTATGGGGCGCAATGCATTTACGAAAAATGTGCCAGAGCATACATTTGCGACATTAAATAAGGAAAGTTCATATACACGCTTAGCGATTAGCCCAGGAGTGATTAATAAACATTACACACCTGCACAATTGCAAAAAATAGCGGAAATCGTAGGCGAAGATGGGGCGATTAAATATTCTGCTTCGTATTATTTACTGATATCTATTCCTACAGAAAAACGATTAGAAATCCAGCAGCAGCTAGAGGATGTAGGGTTATATATTGCACAACAAGGCGCAGTTGTAGATATGAAGGCATGTGACTTTTGTGATGGTGAAAAAATGGAAGCCGCAGCGATAACAGAAGCCCTGTATAAAACATTCGTTGGGCAAGCTGTACCGAATCGACTTCGACTGAATGTAAATGGCTGCGCCTCTGCATGCTATAACGCAATGTACGATGATATTGGACTTGTGTACCAACAGGATAGCTTTGACGTGTATGTAGGAGCGATCCCCATGGGCAGGCATACACAGGCCGGGAAATTATTTGCGAAAAATGTACCTGTAACAAATATTGAAGCCTTCCTACAAGAAATGCTTGATCTATATAATGAATTTGCTCGGGAAAATGAGCCCTTTCATCGATTTTTTAAGCGTACAAAGGAAGAAGCTTTTTGGTCGAGTCTAGCTACTAGCCACATTGACTAATTAGGCAATCGTTTGCGCTCTTGAAACTTTTAGCGATGTTATCCGTATAGGTAAATATTGCTTTTTTTATAATGGGCATGGAAAAAGAGAAGGGGAGAGCGAGCATGGTTACCTGGATTATTCTTGCTGAAATTGCATTTTGGATTGCCATTATAGCAGGGCTTATAGCGCGGTACATACTAAAGAAAGAACGATTAAGTGTCATCTTCTTTTTACTAACACCGATCATTGATTTCGCTTTATTCATTTTAACAGCCATCGATTTAAAAAATGGGCAAGCTGCTACCGCTGTGCATGGCATTGCGGCCATTTATATTGGTGTTTCCGTTGCATATGGCAAAACACTCATTCATTGGGCGGATGAAAAGTTCCGCATTTGGATAGTAAAGCAGCCGAACACGAAAGAACGGCTCGTTGGTAGAGCAAAAGGCGTTCATGAGGTAAAGCTATGGATGCGGCACATTGTGGCATATGCCATTGGAGGCGTGTTGTTATGGGCGATGATTCAGTATATCGGTCAAGCAGGCGATACGACAACATTACAGCAAATGCTGAAGTTTTGGGGACTAGTTGTGCTGATTGATGGGGTGATTAGTATTTCTTATGTTTTATTTCCGGAGAGAAAACAATAGTTTAGGTAGAAACCGTAAAAGCGCGTAAAACCATGGGAAACCCGCGTAAAAGGTTCGGCAACTCGCGTAAATCATATCCAAAGTCGCGTAAACGTTCGTAAAGGAAGTAACCCACCACAAGCAAGTGCAACGAGGACACAAGTAAAATAATGAAAGAATCAAAAAAGGGTGTGACAAAAGTCAACACCCTTACACGTATTTATTCTTTTATACTTGCTCAGCTTCTTCAACCGCAGCTTCTGCTACTGTTGGAGCCATCACTGTAGCGAGTGTATAACCATCTTCTGTCACAATATCAAAGCCAACCTGCTCTCGAATATCGACAACTGCTATGGAACTACCAATAGCTAGGTGAGAGATATCGATTTCAATTGATTCAGGAATTTCCGCAGGCTTTACCTTCACTCTAATGTTTAAGTTTGGTTGCATTAAAATGCCACCTTCTTTAACCCCAATGGATTCGCCTGTTAATACAATTGGTACGTCTACTTCCAATTCCTCCGACATATTAATCGCTTGGAAATCAACGTGTGTAATAGTATTCTTTAATGCGCAACGCTGTACTTCACTAATAACAGCATTAACACTTTGCTCATCTACTGCTAGCTTAAAAATATTATTTAAGCCATTTGCTACAATCATTTTCGAAACCTTCTTTGCATCGACAAAAATCGGTGTCGTATCTGTTTGGTAGCCGTAGACAACTGCGGGTACACCGCCATTTTCTCGAATCTCGCGTAAAATCGAACGAGATCCTGCCTCACGCTTTGTCGCTTGTAAAACAATACTCATACTTCCTCAATTCCTTCCAATGTTATTTTTCGGCTGATTGTGTTAGAACAATCAATCGATTCAAGAATGCAACTCATCGTTTACACACTAAACCCGTACCTCAAATAAAAAGAAAACAACGCCAGTGAAATCTTACTGGAAAAAGAAGTGATAGTTTTTATTTTCTGCAAGCATTAAAGACACTACATCTACCATTATAGTTAATTTTTAGTATAAAGCAAATTTAATGTAAAATTTCTGTAAATAGGGATATCCACGAGCGATGTTTTTTGAACGTCTTTGTTTTGTTATTGGGGTTGATTTATAAGCTAGCGGTATGATGTCTAGATCGCTGTGTAAGTTACCATATGGCAGGCTAAGATGCACTTTTTAGAAAAATTTGTATGCTATAATTTTTAGTATAAGGGGGGAGCGGTGAATGCGGGTGGAGTTGAAAATTGATGCGAAGTGTGAAGAACCGTATGTAGAAATTCATACTGCCAAGTTAACACCGAATATTCAAGCAGCCATTTCGCTGTTGCAAAGTGAAAATGACACGTATATATTGACGGCCCAGCATGACAATAAAACGTATATGATGGACCCTGAAACGATTGTTGTTATTTTTACGGAAGGTAGGGAACTGGTGCTGTATGATGTAGCTAAAACACGATACATCGTCAATAAACCTTTATATGAGATGGAAGAGCAATTAGGGAAAGATTTTATTCGTATTTCAAAATCAGCCATTATTAATATCCGAAAAATTAAACATATTGAAGCAGCGTTTAACGGCACAATGGAAGTGGAGCTGGTGATGGGCATAAAAGAAGTAATTACAAGAAGCTATCGAAAAAAATTTAAAGAGCGATTGGGGGTTTAACGTCCATGCATATGATAAAATATTTACTTTTTGGTATTAGTTGGGGATGTACAGCTTTTGTGTTTATGAATGTCCTTGGCTATGTAATCGGAGGCGATGCATTTTTACAAGTATTAGCTGAAAACTATCTCGGTCATATATTCGGTTCTATTGTTGTAGGCATTAGTTGTGCGACAACATCGATAGTTTACAGGGTCGAACGTTTAACATTTCTACAACAAACTTCGATCCATTTCAGTATAGGGCTAAGTGCGTTTTTCATCGTTGCCTTTTCTTTAAAATGGATTCCAGTTACTTCTGTTCTTTCTGTAATAGGCATCATCATCGGTAATATTTTGATATTCACATTCGTGTGGTTTTTATTCTATTTATACAACCGACATGAAGTACGGAAAATGAATAAAAAAATCAGTGCATTTTCAAGTAGTGAGGAATAGATTGAGTGAAATAAGCAGGGGGATTTGATGAAGTATACAATACGTGTGTTTATTTTCTGTTTACTGTTCTTTGTTATTCAATATTATGTCCTTGACAAACATATTGAGAATGCGGCGATGGGTAGTGGTGCATTTTTAATTATATTGATGATAACGAAGAAAATCGATGAAATTAGTGAGTCAAAAAATGATTGTAATGATTAATATTCAAAAAGAAATTTCGTCATAAAGTGTTTTGAAAAGGGGGAGTACATTGAAAAAGAGATGGCTTGTTTTCATAGCACTAGTAGTGATTATGTTCTGTTTATTTATGTCACCTACAATTGCATTGCGGACGCATTTATTTTTACTTGGGCATCCGATTGTAGCGTTTGAAACAGAGTTAAAAAAAATTGAGAGCTGGAATGACATTGGTGACAATGCACAACTGTATGAGCTAACAATACCACCATTCGAAACAGCTACTCAATCACACTTAGAAACCTTTTTAGTTAAGCAGTATGGCATTTTTTACATTCCTCAATTTTATGTGGATGTTTGAGGATAAAATTAGAAGCGTTTTTATTTTTGTTGATTACACACGAAAATTATGTATAATTATTTCAAACGGAGAATTAATATACAAATAGTGTTTGAAAGAAGTTATGACTTTTGGATGTGTATTTGAAGTTTGTGCTAGTTGGTTTATCGATTGCTTTACCCGTTGGAGCAATCACGGTTGAAATGACGAAACAAGGTTTAAAAAACGGATTTTTTCACGGTTGGGCTGTAGGTCTTGGTGGCATGACTATTGATGTGCTACTCATATTGGCTCTCTATTTTGGATTAGCAAAGATTTTATCCCTGCCTTATGTCCAGCTGCCATTGTGGATCATTGGAGCCGGTTTCTTATTTATGTTAGCCTATGACTCTATTAAAAATGCTGATCAAGATATTACATTAGCAGGTGAAAAGGTGAATAAATCACTTTCGAAAACGTATCGAAATGGTTTATTTGTAGCCGTATCGCCAGGGAATTTAGTGTTTTGGATATCCGTATTTGGTGCTGTGTTAGCAGACTCCTATGTGACGAATGAATCGGTCGGTTTTATCATTGCAGCGATAGGGATTTTAACGGGCATTTTATTACATGATGTAGGGTTATTAATGATTGTTTCAATTACGAGGAAAGTCATGAATCGTCAAATGATTAAATGGACCTCAATTATAGGAGGCATTTTATTATTCGGGTTTGGCTGCTACTTCCTGTATGAATTTTACTTAGCTATTCAAGCATATATTTGATTTTTGAAGCTAGAGGATTTTCGGTAATCCTTTAGCTTTTTTATTTTTGAAACATTTGGTTAATTTTTCCGTATAGTATAGAGAGTCTATGAATGATGCAGGAGGTAATCATGAGAAATACATATCATCAACCGATTGATCCGGAACAATTTGGTACACATTTCTATCAAGGTGATTATGAAATGATTTATAACCAAGCGATTACGCCGTTTCGAGAATTAGTATCACTTGAACAATTTGTAGAGCTGGCAGCTTCATTTAATCAAGGGGTAGCTAGTTATCAGTTAGCTTATCGTACGTCTATAGAAAGCTTGATACATTACGTTTGGTTAGATGATCAAAAAGTAAAGGCAATAGACGTCTTCTTTGATGAACAGGGCATTATACATAGTCTTTCTGTGAAGCCTTATGTCACTTATCCAAGCAGTGATAAGCTATACACGCAAAATAGTTATTGTATGCCAGTAAAAGGGGAGTGGTTTGTTGTTTGGGGTGGAACAAACGAATTTATTAACTACCACTATGCTTATGAAAACCAACGCTATGCGTATGATTTAGTCCAAGTTCAAAATGGTGTCTCTTATAAAGATACACCATTGCGAAATGAAAATTTCTATGCTTTTAATCAGCCAATATTTGCTCCAGCAGATGGAAAAGTCGTGAAAGTTTTGGATGGCCTAAAAGACAATGTGCCAGGTGAAATGGATTCTAGTAATCCTGGGGGAAATTATGTCATCATTGAACATGAGCATCAAGAATATAGTTTGCTTGCCCATTTGAAACAATCCTCTATTATAGTGAATGAGGGAGACATGGTGAAGGAAGGGCAATGTATAGGGAGATGTGGCAATTCAGGCAATTCATCAGAAACCCATTTGCATTTTCACATAATGGATTGTGCTGATTTCACAAAAGCAAAATCTATTCGTATACGTTTTAAAGATGGAAAAGAACCGATTCAAGGGGATGTCATTTAAATGTCAAGGTATTAACGATAAGTAATCTTTTTCTTCTTACTGCTCGTATTATTGCGCAATTTTTTTAATAGAAGTCCTTAAAGTTTGTACAATGAGAAATAGCAGTTTCCAAGTATACGGAAACTGCTGTTTTTAGTTATAAAGGAAATCTGTCATACTTCCTCTTGGAAATAAATTTTATAAAACTTTCGATTAGTTGCTTCGTCATAGCCGACTTCAATAAGTTCGCTCACTTGCTCGATATTGCGTACATTCACTTGAATTTCAATATTAGAATCGAGTTTAATTTTACGCTTGTACGTTTTTTCGACCTTTTCCAGTGCACTTTCAGAAATAATCGTTTCATAAGGTTTGACCATATTGACGATAATATCTTTTTGTACTGAATCGGTTTGTTCGAAAACGGTATCAATATAGTCGCTTACTTCGAATTCTTCCTCGTTTCTAAAATAATCGAGCGTTTTGTTTAAAAGACCTAGCTTCTCGGTATTGGAAAAGCTATCTTCTTTTAAAATATATTTTTTACATTCTGTTAAGGCTAAATTCGTTTTATAATAATGTTCGTCGGCTGCCTTAATTTTTAAAAAGCGCTCTTGCCAGTAAACGACATCTTCCTTCTTTTTCGTCTTAATAAAGACAGCAGGTGGTTCGTCTGCCCCCATATCGACAATAATCGCAATATTATTGATTTTCTTCACATTGATTCCATCGATGCCATTGACGGTCATTTTGTTTTGGTCGTTTTTCACATCAAGGAATATTTCCTTTTCATCCACTTTTACAATCGCAATCACTTTTTTGATGTCCGTATGCCAAAAACAATGTTCGAACAACCCTACAAACAATTCGCCGTCTTTAATATTTGGGTGTTGAGACGCACTATGTAAATGGGTAGCGATGTGTTGTGATTGTTCAAGGAAACTAGTTGGAGAATCGAATATCGATTTGACATAGGTGTACACTTCATTTAATCCAAGATTTGTTTCATGAAAAAATTCGTATTGTTGCTCCCAATCTATTTTATTGAACGCCAGTTGTGTAAAGGCTGCTTCTAGCATGACTTCTGGTTGAGAAAATGCGCCTTCTCCTAAAATAAGCGTATCGCTTACATAATGTACAACATACTGTGATAATTTACTTTCACTTACATCTAGCATAGTTTTCCCCTCATTATTAGTTTTATAGAGACTATACCATATCATACTTTACGCTATATTTTCATGTGTTTTATTTAAGTGAACGAGAACAGGTGGGAGGAAGTTTTGTGAACTTGAAAATAAATACAAATGGCATCAATCGTTTTAATTATTGATGCCACTCTAATAAATAAATTTGTTGCTCATCTTTTTTCAATAGGGCAATAAAGTAGTCATAACCATCATTTTTTTCTTTGTAGAAGTAGTAGTCGCCAATTTTCACTTCAATAGGGTGAGCTTTAAAAGCATTTTTTACTTCTTCACTCGTAGATACCATTGAAGTAGTGGTTGTTACGAAATGAGCAATTTTTTTACTCGCTTCTTCTACATTTTCCGCAGTAAGAGCTATCATACCAGTGTCTTCAACATTCAGTTTTGTTTCTTTGTATTGTAAAATATAAAACCATTCACCATCTCCGTTAAAACTAGAAGGAGACGCGACAATTTCCTGCAACTCATCTGGCTGAGGGAGATGAATACCCCATTTTTCTTTATAAAAATAAACGATGTTGAATGGATTGTTTGTCGATGTTGTAAACCAAATATAAAATCCACTGGTCAAAATAATGCAGCCTATCATAATCAACCATTTTTTCATCCAATCACCTCTCTGATATAAGACGAGGTGATTGTTTTTATGTTCCTATTTAAGGAATAATATGTATGTTTTTATACTGAAGGATTTTATTTTTTATTAAAATATTGGATGAGCTAGTTTCAGGGGCTCCCAGGTCTCTAAGCGTTACCTATTCTCTAGTTTTATCAACAAGCATCTTATCTCGTAGCATTCTTAGTTTCTAATAATGAACTAAAATAGTGGAAAAATCATTTTTTATTTACTCGTTTTCGTAATTCGTTCGTCTTAAGGAGAAAGGAGGCACATTAGGAAGCAATCCGGGTGTACAGGGTTGCTTTTTTTTAGAAGTAACATCAACTGAAAATTATAAAATGAACATCCCCCAATCGTAGAGTTACTCCTGCGAATAAGATATAAAGGAAGGAATTTTGGAGGAGAGGGGGAACAAGATGGATAGAAAACTTCGAATTAAAGCGATGCTAAAAGAACATTACAACATACATGCAAGGCATATTGAGCAACTACCAGGTGGCTGGTCTGCGTTAGCTTACCTAATTACAGACTATCGTAAAAAGTATTTCTTGAAGGTATATGATAAAAGAAGAGCTGCAGCTAAGCTGTGGATTGATGCAATCGATCGGTATATTCCGCTAGTTGATTGGCTGCAACATCATACCGCATTAAAGCATCATCTTGCAGAGTCGATACTTACAAAAACGAAACAATATTACTGTGAAGATGGGGAGTATGTGTATTTACTGTCAGAGTTTGTAGAAGGCTATACAATTGGTGGGAATTTTTTGAATTTTAATCAAGTGAATGAGTTAGCGAAAATACTCGGAACGCTTCATAGTAGTACGGCTCATGTGCCACTCAATTTAATTCAGCGCCAAACACAAGAAAATTTTAATACGGATTTTTGTGACGCCTTCTCCTCTTTTATCAAAAATGATTTGGCGTCCATACATGATAATGTATTACGAGTAGTGAGACCTTTTAAGCAAGAGTTGATAAGTAGTATTAATAGAATGAAGTACTTATCTAATAAGCTAAAACAAAAGTCATTACCATTTGTCCTTTGTCACGCTGATCCACACAATTGGAATATTATCCAAGGAAGAGATTTGATGTTGATTGATTGGGAATGTGTGACCATTGCGCCAAAGGAACAAGATTTAATTTTGCATATCACACCACCGTATGCAAGGCAGTTCATCATGGAATATAAAAAATATATGCCTTATCAGTCGCTGGATTTAGATGCATTTGAGTTTTATTTTCTGAAAAGAAGACTTGGTGATATTTGGGAATGGATAAAGGATTTACGGTATCAACAAAGTATTAAATCGGAAGATACAGTACTGAAGTTTCTTAAATTAAACATAATCGATTGTACAAAAAGAGCACGGTTTAGAGCCTTTTTGCAGCCACTTATATAACAAGCCGCCCAAAAGTGAGTGAACCGCTCACTTTTGAGACAGCCTTATTGGTAGATTATTGTGCTTGCATAATGGACTCTGAAATAATGAGGCCTTGTCTATTTTCAAGTAGTGTCCAATCTGTTACCTGTTCCTTCGAAAGGTAGAGAAATTTCAACTGCTTTAATGTGACAAGTGGTTGGATAGAAGTGACGTTTGTTTCTCGAATATCTAAGTTCATCAGGCGTGTTAAATGTGATGCGGGTGATAAATCGGACACGTTTGTATGGGCAATCTGTAGTACTTCAAGATGAGGCAAATTTTGTACGAAATCAATGGAATCGATTGGATTGCCACTTAAAGATAGATTTGTTAAATTGGTTAAATTTTCGAATGATGTTGTATGGACATCCTGGATGGAATTATTAACTGCAATGAAAATCGTTAAGTTTGCAAGGTGTTGGATAGGGTGAATCGAAGTAACAGCATTGTTTGTAATGTCTAAATATTTTAAGGAAGAAAGTTGTTGTAATGGTGTTAAGTCTTGCACGTCATTATCGATAATGGAAAGTGATTCTACATTTTTAAGAGCACTTAGATGGTTAATTTTTTCTAAATCATTATTGATTAATGTTAGTCCTTTTAATTGTGTCAAGGATGAAAAATCCAAATGATACAGTGGGGTATCTGTAATCGTTAAGTGCTGCAGTGTCGTTAATGAATGAATGCTAGATAGATTTTTTATTGGAACAGAGATGACAAGGCTTTTTAAATTTGTCATTGCTTGTAAGGCGACATGCAACGTTGGATCATCCTCGTGAATCGTAAATTCACTTATTCGTTTGAAGTCATCGTCCGAAAGCTCTTCGATACGAAGCCCCATTTGTTCACAAATCGTTTGTTTTAATTTTTCAGAAATGTCCAGTGTTAGTTGAGTCGTTGTGCTAACGGGAGCTGTTAAGTTAGGGGCGTCCTTTACAGCTTGTTCTTCACAGCCAATTAGTGGTAATAAAGTGAGCACCAGAAATCCGAATTTTTTCATTGGCATTTCCCCCTTAATTTGTGACGAGTGATTTAAATAAATCGTGGCCATATTGAGATTTACCTTCTATAAATTCAAAAACATAAGAAGCATTGTATACACCTAAAAAGACTAACACTGTATGTTCTTCCAATTGATGTCCTCGATATTCAACATGATCGTAGTCAAAAGTATGGCTAAAAGGATGTTCATATCCGTTTTCCCCGTAATCGCTAAAGAAAAAAAGTGATTTTCTGCATCAATTTGAACAGGTGGGTCGCTAATCATGCGAAACGGTAAATTTAATATTTCGCTTAAACGTTGTTGGACATCGTTGTCTAAGCTGTCAGGAGTAAATGTTTCTTGCATGGGACGAGGCTACGGTTCATTCGATGCACTAAAATGTCCAACAAATACACCAACGGCAAAACACAACAATAATATGCCCATAAAGCGACTCTTTTTTACTATCCAATAAATCCTCCGCTACGATACATTTTCCACTAGGGTATTTGTTATGAGAGTGTACATATACTACTGCTTTACGCTAAAATGGAAGTATAGGTTAGATGGAGGCAGTGTAAAAGTGGAAGCAAAAAAGATCGAAATAGCATGTCAATCATGTGGGCATCAAGTTGAAATTGATTTTAATGAGGCGCAATTTTCATCGCAAATTGCCATCATCAACGGCAAAAAGAAGGAAAGTCGAACATTTTTTCAGCCGTGTCCACATTGCGGACAATTAAATACCGTTACAAGTGAAAATAAGGAAGAGTGGGGCAAGCGAAAAGGACCGAATGTGAAGGCGTTTATGTTTTCAGGGTTTTTATCGTGTTTTGGAATCATCGCGGTATCCATTCTTTTAGCATACTTTGCATTTAAAGGGCTAGGGATAGTTTTCGACTGGATTTTTTAATAAAGTCTTAACTTAGAGAAAAGTTAAGGCTTTTTTCATTTGCATCTAAATGAAACTTACATGATTTGTAAAACGTTTATGATGTGAAAGGGGTGGTCATAATGAAGCGTTTGTTTTTATTGTGGGGAATGATTTTCGCACTTTTACTCGGAGGCGTTATTTATTATGTGTTTTTTGATTGGAGCCGATTTAAAGGCGAGCTCATTGAAACGGCTACTTCACCTAATGGGACATACACGGTAACTATTTATCGCTCGAATGGCCATGCGACGACACCCATTATGCTACTAGGCGAATTACAATTTAACGATGCCGTTAGACGCCCAAAGAAAATCTATTGGGCAAAAGGAGAATCGGTAAAAGTCGAATGGTTAGAAGAGAATATTGTAAAAATTAACGGAACCGTTCTGAACGTACCGAAAGAACGATATGATTTTCGTTTAGACTTATAAATAATGGCATTTCTACTTCAAAGAACATGCGTGTATTTTTGCTGTGTGTTTGAAACTTTTGGTTAAGTTATACGTAATAGAAAAAAGAGTCGAAATCATAAGGAGACGAGCATGGAGACAAAAGAACAATTAACAGTGCATTTACAAATGATTGAGGAATGGGAAAAAGATCAAAAAGGGTTATGGTTTTGGGAAAAGCTCGGTCGTTTGCCGTTTAAAATTTTAGATAAGCTGACGCCTGCTTTTATTCAAGAAAAAATAGCTTTGTTAGTATCGGAATTAGGTAGCTATATTCAAACAGGTGGACGTTATTTAATTAGTGAGGAAGCGGTGTTGAAGAAGATTCGGTCTGTTACATGGCAGCCAATCGAAACGATTCAAGATGTAGGAAAGATTCCGTTAGCTGAAATGATTACATTAAGTGAGGAGCTACAAAAAAGTCGTGTGAAACTGGCTACTGTACAGGGCGCTTCCACAGGCTTTGGTGGTCTCTTTACGCTAGCAATTGATATTCCAGTTATTTTAGGTATGGCTTTAAAAACGCTTCAGGAAATTGCGATGATTCATGGGTACGATCCAAATGACAAACAGGAACGCATTTTTATCGTGAAATGTTTACAGTTTGCCTCTGCGGATATTGTTGGGAAAGAGGCCGTTTTAACAGAACTGGCTACGATGCATGAAGACAAAAGGGCAACTGCCAGCATGATTTCACAATTGCAAGGATGGCAGGAAGTATTTTTCACGTATCGTGATTCATTTGGCTGGAAAAAACTATTCCAAATGGTACCGATAGCTGGGATGATTTTTGGTGCGTATGCGAATAAAACGATGATCAATGATATAGCAGAAGCGGGCATCATGCTTTACCGAAAAAGAAGAATTTATGAAAAATTATATGATATTAATGAAAGACCTATATCTACAACAGAATAAATGATTGACGTAAATAAGCCAACCATGTAAAAGTTGGCTTATTTTAATTGTTTTTTGAAATAATAATATGGCGTGTTCATGAGGTATTGTTTACATGTACAAGATCCTACTTTACGTAATGTTCTTGTACATTGAAGTTACATAATTCCGGTATTATTGCCCAATTTCATATACTGCAATAAAAAAATATAAGCCGATATAGCATAGGTATCTCAGTTCCATTACTAAATACCCCATATACTATATTACACCCTTTATATAACTGGTTTATTGTGTCATGGAATACAGTAAGGTGCTTTACGGAAGTAGTAATCAGTTAGTTTTATATAAGTTGAATTTATGATGCACAGAAGCTAGAAACATTTGTATTTGTGCATGAAACGCCGTATGAGCGCGGAGAACGAGCTATACAGAGAGGCTTGGAATGTGCGGCTAGCGCAAATGCTTTTAAACAAAATTAATTCACAGCCTTAATGTTTTTATATGCTATTAACATATGTTGTTGCCATGCATATGAGTATATTCACATGATATGGAAGGGAGTTAGTCAAAAGGGGCGTTTTGAAAAGACATATGCCCATTCCAATAAAATATAGCGGAGAGGTTATAAAAATAGATAGTAAACAGTTTTTATGCTCGTTTCGAAAGAGGGAGCCATTTCTATATAAACTTTCATACAAATAGAGTAATGTTCAAGAAATTAAGTGTGATTACCTCCTGAAAAGTATCCCTTTATTTTTATAAGTGGGTGGATAGGGCAATACATGTTTATGAAATAGTAACGTTCGGTGTCTATAAATGTAAGAAAGGATGCACATAGTGTTTTAAAGTACTGTGAAGTAAGGGAGTGATGAAAATGTTTTTCGTGTTTATGAAAGATCAGGAAATAAAAATCCGTAATATGGGGCGTATGGATGCCTACTTTGTGACCGTACAAATGGGTGAAATACAATTTATGCTTCGAGAGTTAGGATCTAAATATTCCGTTAGTTTTTCTGTTCCAGACGATGTACAGCGGGCAGAGGTGCTAGCTGTTACGGAGAAAAACATGATTACTCAGGAGTTTGAGCGGGAGCTATCGGGGAAATTTACGGAGCGTATTAAGCAGCTCATTCCGAAAGAAACGATTATAAACATATTATTTGACGATTTATATTCCTTAGATGTACCGAAAGAACATCCGTTATTTTCTAAGCATGAGTTAATTGAACCATTTGTTGAGTTAATGTTTCTTGAAAGTGAAACAGTGTATCAAGAAAAAGGTGAAGAAATGAAGGAGTATGAGAACTATTTATACGAATTGCACGGCATTCAACTGAAGAAATTAAAAGGGATGGATATTTTGCTCGCTAAATGTGTAACAGCCATGACCTACTTACATTTAACAAAGGAAGAAATGGCAAAGTATTTTTTGAAAATATTACGTATTTAATGAGTAACCGGTATGTGATGAACATATCGGTTTTTTATGCTGCGAGTAACGGGAAAGCATGTATTCTAGTATAACGATGAAACCCTTCATACAGCTATCCGTATATATGATTAAGAGGTGTTCAAGATGATCTTTTTGCCGAAGTATGATCGTTCTTTTAAACATTTTATGATGACCGTAATCCTGTTTTGTGCAGCTTGTTTTTTCTTACCGTTTCTCATTTCGTCGTTTGATATTATGCTGTTATGGATAATGATTGGGCTATATATTGTTGTTGTCGGTGTCTTTTTGTGGACGATGTTAACGATCCGCTATACGTTTCGGGCTACGTATTTACAGGTGACGGGTGGACCATTTCATATAAAAATTCCGTATAAGCAAATGACTCACATTACACGTACTACTGATATGCGGTCAGGTTTGCATCTGATGACATCAAAGGATGGGCTGGCGATTTACTATCAATCGGCGAAACGGAGTGAGTTTAAAATTTCACCAGCTAAGCAACAGGCCTTTTTGGAAGAATTACTAAAACGCGCTCCGCAAATACAATTATATATCAATTAATTGATAGAGTTGATAATACATGCTATTATCAGCTCTATTTTTTATTACTCGTAATGAGCAAAAATATATACTAAAAACACCAGGTAAATAGTAAAAGATATTAAAAGAAGGCATAATCATAGCCTCCGCGCTTTGCCACAGCCTACACAGGAGCTAAAACAGGCGTGGCCTGTTTGGATCTCCTGTTCCTGCTCCTGACGCTCCGCTTTCGTCGCAAAGAAAATCTTGGCTCCTGTGGCGATGGCGCGCTACGGCAAAAAGTGAATACTTCTCGATATTCTAGAAAAACATTTCTCTTCTCTAAAAGAAATCGATTTCTCTCTATTCGCAAGTATAATTGTTCAGCCTCTACCGTAATGAATGAGAATCTTTCATTATTTTTTAGCAACCGATTATTTGATGGAACAATAGTTGCTTGTAGAGAAGGCACGAGAGTGTAGCTGACGGCATGCCCCTTTCGCTACAGAGCAAAGCTTCCTACGGGAAAAGCGAGACAATCAAGACCCCGCAGGAAATTTATTTGCGACGAAAGCGTAGCGACAGGAGCACCGAAGAATGAGCGACGAGGAGGCTTGATCTCGCCCGTGGAAAGCGAGTGCCGGAGCGGAAAGCAACGGTTACTTAAATGGTAATATGTGTTTAGAAATTTACTCGTTACGAGTTTATTACTAAATGTGTTTGATACAATAGTTGCGCTAACCAAAAATAAAAATATATTTTTTCTTTCAACTTTTTCTAGCCTCTTATCCGTCTAGTTTATGTATACAATGAAAAATGCTGAAAAAGGAGCCTTTAGGAGATGGAGCATCAACATGTTGAGCAAGTATTCGTGACATTTATCCGCGCAAACAAAGAACGATTTTATTTACTTGCTTATAGCTACACGAAAAACGAGCAAGATGCACTCGACATAGTGCAAGATAGTATTCAAAAAGCGTTGCAATCGCTACATACTTTACAAAATGAACAACAACTCAAAAGTTGGTTTTATAAAATTGTCGTGAGAACTGCTATTGATTTTTTACGAAAAAACAAACGGATGCAAGTGATGGATGACGAGCAATTAGCCTTTTTTTCACCGCATCAAATGGACACATATGAAAATACAGACCTAGATGATGCGCTCGATACATTACCGCCTGCTTATCGTGAAGTCGTGATTTTACGCTATTTTGAGGATTTAAAAATCGAGGATGTAGCGCACATATTAGATACGAATGTCAATACAATTAAATCCAGAATCTACAAAGCATTAAAGTTACTTAAAATCCAATTAACGAAAGAGGAGATGTTCTGATGGACGAGTTAAAGAAATTAGAGGAAAAATATCGTAACGTACCGATTCCGGAAAATTTAGATGCTGTTGTCGAAGCGAGCTTAAAAAAGGGGCGTAAAAAACGAGCGCCTAAATGGTTGTTAGGTGCAGCAGCCGCGGCTGCTTTATTTACAGCTAGTGTGAATATGAGCCCGACAATGGCGCGGGCATTAGTGGATGTTCCCGTGCTTGGTAGTGTTGTGGAAGTGTTAACTTTTGTGCATTATGAGACGGAAGAGGACACATATTCAGCAAATATTGATGTGCCGAAAATTACTGGTAGCTCGGATGAGATTAATGCGTTAAATGAAAAATACGCAGCAGAAGGCAAAGCACTATACGAGCAGTTCCAACAAGATATGAAAGGCATGGAGCAAGCAAATGGGGGACACTTAGGTGTAGACAGTGGCTACGTTGTGGCAACAGATACTGAGCAACTGTTATCAATCGGTCGTTATGTAGTCGAAACAGTCGGTTCTTCTTCAACAGTCATGCACTACGATACAATCGATAAACAAAAAGAAATCGTGCTGACATTACCAAGTCTATTTAAAGATGATCAATATATTTCTGTCATTAGCGAGTACGTTATAGCACAAATGCGTGAGGAAATGCTGGCATCGAATCAAGAAAAAGTGTATTGGGTAAAAGGCGGAGGTATTCCGGACGAAGAAGTATTTTATGCTTTTACTACCATTAAACCTGATCAAAACTTCTATATTACAGCGGACAATAAACTTGTTATTGTGTTTGATAAATACGAAGTAGCACCTGGCTATATGGGAGTTGTCGAATTCGAAATGCCGACAGAGCTACTGGCGGATATACTAATGAGCGAAGAATATATTAAATAACCAACCAGCTACCAACCGATTTTGAATAGGCAGAGGAAATGTGTTCTGAAAGCGAGCACATTTCCTTTTTATTTTTTGGCATGATCATTTCCTTCGTAAAAATACGGGTGAAACGCATAAAATCATTGATGAAAGCGTATTTACATGTAATAGCTATGTATGAGGCATGGTCTTTGTACATGTAGATGACAAAATAGTATCTTTCTGATAGTATTACGTTCTAATATCCAATAAATATCACTGTTTTTCGCCTAATCAGCAAACAAGATAAATGCAATAGCGTTTCAGAAAAATAGAGAGAAAAAAGTTGATGGGAGATGAAGAGATGGTACAAATACAATTAGTAAATCATCATTTAAAATTTGCAGAAAGCATGTCTAACCTATCGTCCGATGAAAAGATCAAAGCGGCGCTAGGCTTAACAGATGAGCAATGCTCTTTAGAAGGAACAAAATCATTTATTCAATTTATTGTCGTGCAAGAAAAAATCGGAAAGCAGTTATCAAGGGTAATTTTAAACGAGGCGAAAGAATTAATTGGCGTCATTACATTAAAATCGATTGATGTAGAGAAGAAAACTGCGCATATCGGCACGTGGATTGGCTCTGCCTATTGGGGAAAGGGCTATAACGAGTTAGCGAAAGAGGCCATTTTAAAAGAAGCCTTTTTACATTTGAATTTAGATTATGTGTTTGCCGGGGCAACGATTCATAATATCCGCTCACAAAAGGCACAAGAAAAGTTACCATATATGAAGCTGCATGTAGACGAGCAATTTCCGGCAGAGCTTCAAAAGATTGAACACGAAACACAGTGTAAATGTATACTGAATGTCATAGAGAAAGCAGATTTTCTTAGCTATTTAGAGAGTAAAAAATGATGTTTCAGATAAATGATATAGCTAAAATAGTCAAAGATGACATTGACCAAGTCGGGGTGTTTTCATTATAAAAAAGGGCATGAGCTTAAACTCATGTCTTATGTTTTTGAATTTAAAGTCGTTAAAAGGTGAAGAGGGAATTTTATTTTCAAAACATACGATTTTCTTCTTTTAATTCTTAGCTTTTTATGTTAGTATTTATTTACAAATAATCCGGTCTTGTAGCTCAGCTGGGAGAGCACCACCTCGACAAGGTGGGGGTCGCAGGTTCGAACCCTGTCGGGACCATATCGCCGAAACCCTTTATTATCAAGGGGTTTCGGCTTTTTTTATTTTCTTTAAAACGTGGAATTTTAACCTTCGAGTGACGAACGAGTGACGAATTTAAAAAAAACTTGTTTTTTGCCTCAAAACAACTTATTAAATGTATCTGTTGCAGCTGCATCATCTTCTTCGGTTACATGGGAATACATATTCATTGTTGTCTTAATATCTTTGTGGCCAAGGCGTTTTTGAATCAACTTCATATTAACACCTTCACTCAGTAGATAGGATGCAGAGGAGTGGCGTAATCCGTGGAAGTTTACATATCTTAATTGACTACGTTGTAAAAACCTTCCCCAGAAACGGGTGATAGCGTGAGGTTGATAGGGGATACCATGAGGGTGAGCAAACAACATATCGACTTCTTTACCTTCTTGATCTTTAAACGGTTTATAGGATGTACCCATGTCTTGACGAATCACTTCTTGTTGTTCGTAAAACGCTTTTAATTCAGCCATAAATTTTTCAGGTAACGTAATTGTACGTTCCTCTTCGGTCTTGGTGCTTTTTAACTTCAAGCCATCCCTTTTGGTATATTGTAAAGAACGACAGATGTGTATTCTATTATTATCCCAATCAATAACGTCTGTCGCTATCCCAGCGATTTCACCACGTCGTAACCCGCCAAAAAGAGCGAGTTTGCAAATAATACGTTGGTGAGGTTCCAGCTTTCCAAATGCTTCTAAAAGGAGAGGGAACTCTGATACCTTATAAAACTGTTCTTTTTCTGTCCTCATTCTTGTTTCTTTCGGCTTTGCAACATCATCCATCGGGTTATGCTCTTTCGCAATAACCTTCCACTTAGCGGTATAATTAAATATCGATTTTAGCGTTTTGTACTTGGCATCAAGAGAACCGCGGTTTAATTCTTTCTCATCATTAAAAAATTTCACGATTTGAAACGTTTGTATATCTCGCATTTTCTTCTGACCAAAATAATCATTTACAATGGATAATGCATTTTCATATTTTTCGGTTGTTGAAGCGCTTAGTTCGGTTTCTGCATAGTTTTTAAACCAACGCCATTGGGTACTGCAACAGGAGTCGTTATTTGGATACGACGTGATGAAAATCTAGTAGTATCTGCATCTATCAGCATGACACAGACAGGTGAGGCTGAAAACTTTGTGCCAATGATTAAAAAAGAGGAGCCAGCACCAGTGCCGAATGTACCAGGTATGTTTGAGGATCAATTCCATTACGAAAATGCAACACCTGTTGATCACATCATTTTACAACTGGACTTACAGCGTTCGTCTTTAATCGCTGACGAAAAAATTCATGTACTGATAGGGGTGATTGACTAATGGAAATCCGTGAACGAGATGAATTTGGTAACTTAAAGCCACCAACCAAAATATTTGGTAGCTTAACTGAAAAAGAAAAAGTGACGGCATTAGGCGCTCAATTAGCGCAAGAAAAGTTAGCAAACATACAGAGTGTGGCTATTATCAATAGTCTAGGTGCTGAATTAGCAAGGGTGAAGCTTAAGATGATAGAAATGGAAGGAGGCGCGTCCTGATGGAATTCTGGGAAATGGCTTATAAATTAAAATGGGTGACGGCTGAACAATTACGTTCAGCTGTTGTTACGGAAAGCAATCCATTCGGTGAAATTACTGTTGAAGAGTACAAAAAAATTACGAAGCAAGAATTTTAAACGCAGCAGTAGCTAGCGTTATTTTTATGCCTATAATTTTGAGAGTTTTTTGAGAGTTTCTTATGTTATTATATTCCTTGGGGAAATAAGTTATAAAGATCTACTGCTGACGGATCGCCGTATGCGATGAAAGTCGCCTGTGCGGTGAAGGCTCGTTATAAAACACAGTTGTGTACAAGACGAGAATAGCGTAAATCAAGCGCCAGTAATTAATGTTCAACATGAGGATGATTCAGAAATTGCAAATGGTGGCATGTCATTTCCATTAAATACAAGTAATCAATTTTGGGAACCGATATTTATTGATCCTGAAGGGGATACTATGTCATTTACTGTGACATCTAGCAATCCAAATATTACTGCTGTTATTTCTAATGGATGGCTTCAAATTAATGCTCCGCAAAGTGCTGATGGTGAAAGTACTACTATTACACTAACTGCAGATGATGGGCACGGAAATACAGTAGATATGGTATTTACTGCTTATGTTAAGTATTATTAATTAATATGCGCTTTAAACCTCACCATTCGGTGGGGTTTCTTTTTGCACATCAGTTCCATATTGTACGGTAACTAAATGCAGCAGTAGCTAGCGTTATTTTTTATGCTTATGATTTTTTTGAGAGTTTTTTGAGAGTTTCATCTGATATTCTGTTTTTGGGAGATAAGTTTTTAAGATCTATCGCTGACGGATCGCCGTATGCGATGAAAGTCGCTTGTACGGTGAAGGCTCGTTATAAAACCGAGATAGAGAAGGTATAAGACGAGAATAGCTCAATAGTATTAAATTCTGCAAGCAACACAACTGGTTCAACGATTTTTGTAATGCCATCGGGAGCAAACATTCCATTACCTAATGATCAACAGTTAAATGATGTGATTATAAATGGCGCAAATGATACTTTCATAGTTCAACAATCAGGAACTTATGAACTTGAGTATCATGTTTATCTCACTACATTAACAGCAATGTCTTCTAGATTGCTACACAATGGTAATTTACTTACTAATAGTGAGGTAATTACAGCGACAGGTCATTTCACTAAAAAAGTCACAGTAAGTCTAACTGCAGGCGATACGTTAAGTTTGCAATTATACAACCAGGTTGGCTTGTTCACATTAGTTAGTGGAGATTCGTCTAAAGTTACAAAATTAAGTATTACAAAGCAATAAGTTTTTGAGGACATGTCATTGCGACGTGTCCTTTTTACTTTACCTTCCACTTCCGTGAAGGGCTTTTATTATGCGAAAAGGAAGGTGTCATATGAAATAGACACACTATATACATCAATCGTAGGCGGCTCCATGGCATGGGTCGCTTATTTTGTTGGTGGCATTGACCACTTAATTAAAGCGTTAGGTATATTTATGGCTATTGATTTTTCACTTGGAATTATGGTTGGATTTTTATTTAAGAATGTTGAAAGTAAAAAGGCGTTCAAAGGATTAATTAAAAAAGTTGCTATGATTTTAATGGTCATCGCAGCAGTACAACTCGACCTAGCGACAGACAGCGGTAACTTCATGCGGAATGCAATGATACTATTCCTTATTGGTATGGAGGGCATTAGTATGATTGAAAACTTAGGAAAGCTCGGCATTCGTGTACCAAAGTTTTTGGCGAATGCCTTTTCGCAATTACAGATGGAAAACGACGATAAGAAAAAGGATGGTGATGAGAAATGATTACAATCAGTCCTGGGCATTGGAAAGTCGGAGGCGCAAAAGACTTAATTGACGAAGTAACAGAAGCACGCCGTGTAGCAAAGCATGTAACAGAAATTTTACGTGCAGCGGGCATCGTTGTAAATTACATTGAAGATAACGTGTCAAAAAATCAACGTGAACACTTATCTTACCTTGTTACGCAGCATAATAAAACTTCTCGACAGTTAGATGTGAGTATTCATTTTAATGCATCAAGCGGTCGTCATTCACGCGGTATGGGCACCGAGGTGCTTTACTACGATGCAAAAGATTTAGCGGCTAAAGTAAGTAAAGCTATCGCAAGTGTATCGGGTCTCATTGATCGTGGCGCTAAACAACGTAAAGAGTTGGCGATTCTTGCAAATACACATAAACCTGCCATCTTGATTGAGGTATGTTTTGTTAACAGTACGGTTGATATTGCCATTTACAATCGAGACTTCGAGAAAATTTGTTATGTGATTGCAGAGCAACTAGCGAAAGCGGTTGGTAAATCATTAAAGCCTTCCACAACTGCAACTGTGGGGGGCAAACCGAATACACGTAATTTAAACATTAATAGCCCGTCATTAAACGACATTGCAGATACTATTTTAGCAAGTAAGACTCACCGTGAAACTATCGTAAATTATGCAATTGCAGAAGGTTCACATGAATCGTGGCGCAAGAAATTAAACGACCGAACTATTACAGATGACGAAATTTTAGTATTAGCTGCTAAAGCAGTGATTGATATGAATAAATAAGTGCAAGCCCGTTACCTTCATTGGTAGCGGGCTTTTTTTAATTGTCGGTATCCGACAATAATTATGACGGACACCGATAAAAAAGTAGTGGCACCGAAAGGAAAATTTCGGAAAACCACCTGTTTATTTTTACCATTAATATTAGTAAGATAGACACAACCCGGGTGTGATGCATTTGCTATAGCAGGTAAAGTACAATTTAAAGAAACGTATCTAGTAGGCTTATTGAAATTG
>NZ_JBYQFK010000019.1:0-81789 GCF_057837305.1 Lysinibacillus sp. RU7
CCGAACACGGAAGTTAAGCTCTTTAGCGCCGATGGTAGTTGGGGGCTTCCCCCTGTGAGAGTAGGACATCGCTAGGCGCAAAAAGTCGCTACTAATTCAGTTAGTAGTGGCTTTTTTTTATTGTTTAAAAAAATAATAAAATGTCGAATTGTAGATAATCGTTGTTGGAAAAAGGCATATTACGTCTAGCCGAAAGTGCTATCCTGTCATAACAATTTAACTCTCTTCTACGTGTGGCCAGCACGCTACTTGTTGGGATTTCCCACTCGTGTTCAGGATTAGCAGGCGCTTTTTTAAAAATAAAATTTTTAAATTGGTGAACCATTATGAATAATGTTAGTCGGTACGAAGTAGTTATTAGTACCGGTTTTTTATTTTATAGTTACTATTTTATAACGAGCAAATTTATAAACATATAATGCGTGTTGATTTCCCTCATACTTGTTAAAGAAAATATCAGAATATGAAGAGATTGAAGTACCGGTAGAAGGGGTACTTTAATCTCTTCATTGTAGTTACACAAACGTAGATTAGTTCCGTTGCTCTTATTATTTCAGATTCATGTGCGACGACAAAAGAAGGAAAAAAGGGATTTTTTCCATTAGATTTAATAAACGTCGAGTAGGATATAATGCAGGGTTAATTCCATCGGAGGAAGAAGTGATATTCGAGTCATTCGTAGAAGATGCGAAGCAATTAGTGAAATACACGAAGGAAGCTGAGCATTTTTCGAGTGTTATAGTCTGGGGTAGTAATCGGCATATTAGCTACATAGGGAGGAAATGTAGATTCTTATATTTCAATAGCAGGTGCTGGTAGACCAATTAATGGAATAGCTACAAGGACTACTTTCTAATGATTTATGAGCTGAATCAGATCGTATTTTATCCAATCTAAATATAGTATGTAAAAATCAACCTAACATCCAAAAATGTTAGGTTGATTTTTATTTTTATAGAGTAGCCGTTTTTTGGCGTAGTTCGATACGACGAATTTTACCGGAAGTTGTTTTTGGTAATTCTGTTAGGAACTCAATACTACGTGGATATTTATAAGGTGCAGTTAACGTTTTCACATGCTCCTGAAGCTCCTTAATTAGTGACTCTTCATCGGCTCCCTGATAACTGTCCTTTAAAACAATATACGCTTTTACGATGCTACCACGAATTTCGTCTGGCGCAGCGACAACAGCACATTCTTGTACCGCTTCATGCTTGTTTAGTGCATCTTCCACTTCAAATGGTCCAATCGTGTATCCGGAAGAAATGATAATGTCATCGCCCCGTCCTTCAAACCAGAAGTAGCCTTCTGCATCATAGCTTGCTTGGTCCCCAGTAATGTACCAGTCACCACGAAAAGCAGCTTGCGTGCGCTCGCGGTCGCGATAGTATTCTTTAAATAGAGCTGGACAAGACTTGTGCACAGCAATATCACCTACTTCTCCTGGTGCGACTACTTCGCCGTTTTCATTAATAATTTTTACGTTATTGCCTGGTGTTGGGCGTCCCATTGAGCCAGGACGTAATTCCATATCTTGCATTGTTCCGATTAACAATGTATTTTCTGTTTGACCATAACCATCCCGTACTTTTAAGTTAAATAACTTCATAAATGTATCGATGACTGGGCGATTTAATGGTTCACCTGCGGAAACAGCACTTCGAAGGGAAGATAAATCATACTCATTTAGGCTATCAAGTTTCGCCATAATACGGTATTCAGTTGGTGTACAACATAGCACATGAATTTTTTCATCTTGAATGAGTTGAAGGTATTTCTCTGCTTCAAACCCTCCGTAATAAACGAAAGCCGTTGCTCCTAACATAATTGTTGATAGGAATGGGCTCCAAATCCACTTTTGCCAACCTGGAGCAGCCGTTGCCCAAACGAGATCTCCTTCATGGACACCTAACCAATTAGAAGCAGCTGTACGTACATGGGCATAGCCCCAGCCGTGAGAATGGACAACGCCTTTAGGTTTGCCAGTAGTACCCGATGTATAAGAAAGGAATGCCATATCATCTCTTGAAGTAGGAGCAGCTTCAAATTCTGTACTTTGCTGTGCTGCTAGTGTATTTAAATTTGTCCAACCTTCTTCTTCTTCACCAATAATTAATTTTAATACAGGATTAGCACCTTGGATTTTATTTACTTCAGTAGTAAATGCATCATAAGCAATGACTGCTTTTGCTGAAGCATGTTCAATACGATACTCTAAATCACTTGCTCTTAACATTTCAGAACAAGCAATCGGTACAATGCCAGCCTTTAAGCAGGCTAAATATACATTATAAGCCTCAGGTAATCGAGGTACGATAATTAACACGCGATCCCCACGTTCAATATTTAACGATGTTAAAGCATTAGCATATTGATTCATATTTTCGATCAGTTGTTTGTATGAAATGATGCGTTGATTACCTGTTGCATCAATCCAACGAATGGCTTGACGATTTTCATCTTTTTTATACTTCTCCAGCTCTTCGGTAATATTGTATTGTTCTGGTGCAAGTAAATTTACTTTTACATTTGTCTCTGTCATAAAAATCCTCCTTAGTCCATTCCAATCAAATATTTCTGAATATTAAATTTATTAAAGCTTGATATTTATTGTACACATCATAGTAAAATAAGGTCAAGAGAAAAATGGTATAATGTAGAATTATATAAACATAATTTAGAATTATATTGTTGTTAGAAATGTTTAATGGTGTATGTTTTTACGGCAGAAGACATTAAAATAAGAAATCAGAAAATACTTGCTTTACTTGAAAAACAGCTGTATAATTTTTAATGTACTTAAGCTTGATAAAGCAAATTAAATAATAGCGTTCCGAAGTAGCTCAGTGGTAGAGCAACCGGCTGTTAACCGGTTGGTCGTAGGTTCGAGTCCTACCTTCGGAGCCATTTTTTTTGCCTTTTTTTAAGTTCTTCATAAGCCTTTCTTCATTTCCTACATAATGAAATAGATGATCCCTTTCTAATAAACTTCATTTTTATTTACATATTTTATTAATATTTCTCTAATTACTATCATATACTAATTATTGCCTGCATAAATAGAATGTAAAGACATGTGTAATAATAATTATTTTAAGATAATTTAATGTATGTTATATCTTCTATTCGAATTATTCGGGAGGGGAATTACTTAGAAAAAAAGCGAAAAAACGAGAATAATATATTGTAAAATAATCGAAAAATGTATTTATTTTTAAAATATAGATTGACAAAGTTATTTTAGATACAGTAATATTCAGGAAAATATAGTAAGTTGAAATGGTTTCGGTTTCGACCAAATAAGGGGGAGTTTTAATGGAGCCTATTTTAGAGATTGAAAATGTCTCTTTGCAATTTGGTGGCGTTAAAGCGTTAGATAACGTCACGTACCATATAAACCAAGGTGAAATATTTTCGCTTATTGGTCCTAATGGAGCTGGGAAGACGAGTATGTTAAATTGCATCAGTGGATTATATCAGCCGACAACTGGCTCCATTCGGTACAAAGGGCAAGAGATTATCAATATGAAACCGTATAATCGAACGACACTAGGTATGGCACGTGCCTTCCAAAACATTGCCTTATTTGCACATATGTCAGTGCTTGATAATTTAAAGCTCGGCAGACACTCTCTGATGAATGCAGGGATTGTTAACGGAGGCTTTTATGTAGGGAAAGCTTCCAAAGAGGAAATTCAACATCGCCAAAAGGTAGAGGAAGTAATTGAGTTTTTAGAATTGCAGGATATACGCCATACGCCAGTAGGTACGCTATCGTACGGATTACAAAAACGTGTGGAAGTTGGGCGAGCATTAGCACTTAATCCAGAGCTAATTTTATTAGATGAGCCAATGGCAGGTATGAATAATGCCGAAAAGGATATGATGTCTCGGTTCATACTAGATATGCATGAGGTGATGGGAACGACAGTAGTGTTGATTGAGCACGACTTAGGGGTCGTAATGAGTTTGTCAGATCATATTGCCGTATTGGATTTTGGAAAGCTAATTGGATTTGGAACGCCAAAAGAAATACAGCAAAATCCAGATGTGATTAAAGCATATATCGGTGAAGAAACCGTTATTTAAGGGGGAAAGACTGAATGGTCATTCATAAAACATTACCTACGTTGTTAGCAGAACGAGCAAAAAATGAGCCAAATGCAGTTGCGCTCAGACAAAAACATTTAGGTATATGGAATGAAATTACGTGGCAAGATTATTTGAAAAATGTCGAATTGCTAGCAGTTACACTATCGTATGAGCTTGGATTTCAAAGTGGTGAAACACTAGCCATTATTGGTGAAAATCGACCACAGTGGCTATACGCTCAAATGTCTGCACAGTTACTTGGGGGAATTTCAGTAGGGATTTATCAAGAATCCTTATCCGATCAAGTTGAATTTTATTTGAATGATTGTAAAGCGAGAATTGTCATTGTTGAAGACCAAGAACAAGTAGATAAATTACTAGAAATAGAGGCTAAAATTCCGCTTGTTGAGCACATTATCTATTACAATAAGCAAGGATTACGTCATTATAAGCATCATAAACTCATTTTTTTAGACGATTTAATAGAAAAAGGGGAAGCTTTGTTAAAGAGTAACGCCAATTTTTATGAAGAACAGTCAAGCGACCTTGATACACATAGTCCAGCTGTCATTGCATATAGCGCAGCAACATCAGGGAGACCTAAAGGGGCCGTTCTGACACACTTTAACTTAATTAACGCAGCAAAAAATTTAAGTGAACTGGAGGACATGAAGAAAAAAGACGACTACTTCTCATTCTTGCCATTGTCATGGGTTAATGAAAAAGTCGTGAGTACTGTTGTTCCGTTACTTATCGGGTTTGCTGTTAATTTCCCAGAAAAGCCACATACAGTCATGGTCGATTTACGAGAGATTGGACCACAAACATTACTTGCACCACCTCGTGTTTACCAATCGCTCATGTCAAATTTCGAGATTCGTATAGAAGGTGCTAGTTGGTTTAAAAGAAAAGTATATAACCTCTTTAAGAAATATGGGGATAAAAAAGCGGTGGCTGATGCAAATAATCAAACATTATCAGGCATCGATAAATTGATGTACTTTTTAGGGGATACCATTATTTTTAGTGCTATCCGTGATCATTTAGGACTAGCGCGACTGAGAAGAGCGTATGTCGCAGGGGCAGCACTACAACCAGATGCATTCCATTTTTATCATAGTATTGGTGTGAATTTAAAACAGACGTATGGTGGTACGGAGGTTGCAGGGATTGCATTTGTTCAGCCGGATCGTCAAATTAAGGCGGGTAGCTCTGGTGTACCGATACCGAATACAGAAGTGAAAATCGGCGAAGACGGCGCGATTTACATGAAAAATAATGCTATTTTCTCTGCATATTTGCATGAGGAAGATCAAAAAGAAGTGATTGATGGTTGGTTATGTTTAGGGGATAACGGTTATCTCGATGAGCAAGGACACCTTCACATTTTAGATCGCAAAGAAGATATTATTACGAATACAGCTGGTGAAGTTATTTATCCAAGATTAGTAGAAAACGAGTTAAAATCAAGTCCTTATATTCAAGAAGCCGTGTGCTTCGGTAAAGATAAACCATATATGACAGCTATTTTAAATATTGATATGAATAGCGTCGGTAGATGGGCAGATAAAAACCGCATTGTATATACAGAATATTCAGACCTCTCTAGAAATCCGAAAGTTGTTGAGTTAATCGAACAACAAGTAGAACAGTTAATGAGTAAATTACCACAGCAAAATCGAGTGAAAAAGTTCTCCATTTTACACAAACAATTTACCGCAGATCAAGGTGAGCTAACACGTACGTTAAAAATCCGCAGAAACTTTGTTGAACAGAAATATAAAGCGTTAATTGATGGCATGTACTCGGATACGCAGGAAGTATCAATCGCTAATTCACTCACTGAATCAGTAGAGGAAAAAGTGAGTCTTCGTGTTATTAAATTAAAGCTGAAGCAAGGGGTGGCATGATGACGTTTTTTTTACAGATGCTTAGTAACGGAATCGTAGTAGGGAGTATTTATGGGTTAGTAGCGCTCGGATTTGTTCTTATTTATAGAGCAAGTGGAGCACTGAACTTAGCAAATGGTGAATTTGTTATTATCGGCCCATATGTTTGTTTAGTCATCATGACAGTTTACAATGTACCGTTTATCTTTGCGCTACTTTTAACCCTACTATTTAGTGCAATACTAGGGCTGGTAGTAGAGCGATTAGTTGTAAGGCCGCTACAAAATGCACCGACCATTTCAGTAATTATGGCGACGATTGGTTTATCGAGCTTGTTAGCTGGTGCAGTGCATATGATTTGGGGACATTCAACACGCGTATTTCCACCAAATGTATTCCCATCGACACCACTAAAATTGGGTGGCGTCATTATCACACCTGTATATCTATGGTCATTTATCGTAGTCATTGCACTACTCATTGCTTTTTCTATGTTTTTCAAATTTTCAAAAATCGGAATTGCTATGCGTGCAGTAGCAGATGATCGTGAGGCAGCTTCTTCTATGGGCATTAGTGTGAAATTTATCTATGCAATGACATGGATGATTGCATCGATTGTAGCAGCAATTGGTGGTGTGTTACTAGGGAACATCACTGGTGTTAGTCCAACAATGTCAGCAATTGGTTTAACTGTATTGCCGGTAGTAATTCTAGGTGGTTTAGATAGTGTTCTAGGTGCCATTGTCGGTGGTTTCCTAATTGGTATTCTACAAAATATTGCAGGTGGCTATTTAGATCCGCTAGTAGGTGGTGGTGTGAAGGATGTTGTACCATTCATCATCGTCCTATTAATCTTAATGTTAAAGCCACATGGGCTATTTGGTAGTAAAGGCATAGAGAGGGTGTGATTGGGTGAGGAATTTATTTGTTCGAGAAAGTGGAAACTACAAAACATCTTATGTGAATGATATGAAGTTATTTGGAACGATGGCCGAAAAGGTGAAAATAACAGTCATTGTAGGCATTGTACTGCTTGTACCGTTCTTTGCATCGAATTATTGGGTAGGATTACTCACGCTATGTGCTATAGCAGCAATTGGTGCGATTGGTCTCAATATTTTAACAGGATTTACGGGACAAATTTCGATTGGTGTAGGTGCCTTTTTAGGGGTAGGTGGTTATACTTCGGCTATTATTACGTCGACTTATGGACTCAGCTTTTGGATTTCGCTACCGTTAGCAGGTCTTATCACGGCTATTATCGGTGGTATTTTCGGATTGCCAGCATTACGTTTAAAGGGGCTATACTTAGCGATTGCTACATTATCGGCACAAGTAATTATTTTATTTGTTATTAGTCGCTGGGATAGTGTAACTGGTGGTACAGCGGGAATGGTACTAAGCCGTCCAGAAATCGGTCCATTTAAATTCAACACAAATACATCCTATTACTACTTATCTATTATTGTACTGCTCTTAACGATTTTATATGCTACAAATTTATTGAGAACACGAGTAGGACGAGCATTTTTAGCTATTCGTGACCGTGATATTGCAGCACAAATTATGGGGATTAACTTATTTCAATATAAGGTGTTAGCTTTTGCCGTTAGTTCATTTTTCGTAGGTATTGCGGGTGCGTTACTTGCGCATTACACAATGATTGTAAGTCCAGAAAATTATAGTATAACGATTTCAATTGAATACTTAGCGATGATTTTAATTGGTGGCCTAGGAAGTGTATTTGGCTCCATTTTGGGTGCTGTATTCATCACGCTTTTACCGGTATTTTTAAGCTCGGCTGTAGATGTTTTATCGACGATTATGCCGTCAATGTATCAGCTTTTCTCAGCATTTAAGGAATTTGTTTTCGGTTTAGCAATTATCCTGTTTTTAATTTTTGAACCAGGGGGCTTAGCACATATTTGGCTAAATATTAAAAAGTACTTTAAATTATGGCCATTTTCTTATTAAGCTATCCGCTGTTCAAGATTAAATAAATAAATACATTTATTACAACAAGGGGGAATTTTTGTGAAGAAAAGAGGCAGTAAGTATTTATGGATGTTAATGGGGGCGCTATTGTTGCTTGTTTTAGCAGCATGTTCGTCAGACGATGCATCGACAGACAGCGATGTAGATAGCTCAAGTGGTTCAGATGGAGACAATGGGAATCGTACGGTTGTCATTGGGGGGCTATATGATATTACAGGTGGTACTGGGGATGTAGGAACGCCATACGCTGAAGGGGAAAAAGCGTATTTCGAGTATATTACAGAAAATAAATTAGTTGAAGGATTAAACTTAAAATTAGTAGGTAAGGATTATGCTTACCAAATTCCAGAAGCACAAAAAATTTATCAAGAATTCCGTGACAAAGAGAATGTATCAGCTGTACTTGGATGGGGAACTGGTGATACAGAGGCATTACGTCAACAAGTGGCAACAGATGAATTACCATACTTCTCTGCTTCATATTCAGAAAACTTAAAAGATTTAGAAGAAAGCCCGTATAACTTTTTAATTGCAGCTTCTTATTCTGATCAAGGGCGCGCTATTTTAAAATGGATTAAAGAAAACCATGAAGGTGACAATCCAACAGTAGCGTTACTATACAACGATACAGCATTTGGTCGCTCACCAGTTGAAGATATTAAAGCGTATGGTAAAGAAATTGGTGTTGAAATTGTGGATGAGCAAGTAATTGACGTGAAAGCGACAGAAGCTCAATCTCAATTATTAAATATGGAAAAGAAAAATCCAGACTACGCAATTATTCAACAAACTTGGAATGCTACAGCTACAATTTTACGTGACGCTAAAACATTAGGCATTGATACACAATTCTTTGGCTTAAACTGGGCAACGGGCGAAGGTGTAATTGATATTGTAGGTGCTGATGTGGCAGAAGGATACAAAGGTATTTTAGGACATGCTTTCCCATATGAAGATGTTGAGGGAATGGCAGATATTAAAAAATACTTAGAGTCAAAAGGCAAAACAATCGAAGATATTAACCAAAAGTTCGTTCAAGGTTGGAGTGCAGCAAAGGTTATGGTAGCTGGTATTCAAGCTGCTGCTGAAAAGTATCCTGATGGTGATTTAACAGGTGCTCAAATTCGCGAAGGTTTAGAGTCTTTACAAGATTTAGATTTAGGTGGTTTAGGTGCAAATTTAACATTTAGCGCGGACAACCATGCTGGTACTGAAAAAGTACGTTTAGGTGTTGTGAAAAATGGTAAGTGGGAGCAGTTAGAAGACTACTTCAGCTACAGAGACTAATGTGTTTAAATTGTAATCGATGGAAGGGTGGCTTACATGCTCCAAGTAAATAATTTAGAAGTAGTTTATCAAAAAATTATTTTGGCTTTAAAAGGGATGTCACTCCATGTACCAGAAGGGAAAATCGTCGCTTTACTTGGTAGTAACGGAGCCGGTAAGTCGACTACATTGAAAGCAATTTCAGGTCTACTTGCTGGAGAAGGCGGTCAAATTACAGATGGAACAATTGAGTTCCAAGGAAATAAGATCAACGGAGTGACAGCGGATGCGCTTGTTAAACAAGGGATTTTCTTAAGTATGGAAGGTCGACGTATTTTTAAAGACTTAACGGTTGAAGAAAATTTAATGGCAGGTGCGTATACGCGTAAAGACCGTTCTAACATCAAAGCAGATATTGAAAAAATATATGGCTATTTCCCAAAATTGAAAATGTTACAATCTCGAAAAGCTGGATTTTTGTCTGGTGGTGAACAGCAAATGTTGGCCATTGGTCGGGGATTGATGGCTAAGCCGAAGCTACTATTGCTAGATGAGCCTTCATTGGGAATTGCGCCATTACTCGTAAAAGAAATCTTCCAAAACATTAAAAAGATTAATGAAGAAGAAGGGATGTCTATACTAGTCGTAGAGCAAAATGCAAATGTTGCCTTATCCATTGCACATTACGGCTATATTATGGAAAATGGTCGAGTAGTGATGCAGGGAGATGCAGCTAGCTTATTATCCAATACAGAGATTAGTGAGCATTATTTAGGCATCGGGAAAGAAGAAGAGAAAAACTATAAGGAAGCAAAGTCTTATAGACGGCGCCAACGTGTAGTGTGGTAAATACGCTTTTTATGATTAGGGAGGCTACCCACATAGACAGGCCTCTCTATTCATAGAGCAAATTTAGAGGGATATGGGGAGTGGTGAGAAGCTTCCTTATCTCTCTTATTGTATTTTTTATAAAAATGATTACTTAATATATGTAGAAACTCCTAACGAAATGATTGTACATATATGATAAAGAAGAGGAGAGGGCAACGAAAGGTTTGGTACTTGGCTATTTAATTTTAAAATAGTTATAAAAAATACTTGCGAAGTATAAAAAACGATGATAATATAGGTCTTGTCTTATTCAGAAGCAATTAGCAAATGGGCCCGTTGGTCAAGTGGTTAAGACACCGCCCTTTCACGGCGGTAACACGGGTTCGAATCCCGTACGGGTCACCACTTAATAACATAATGTATAACACTTTACCTGAACATGGAGGATTAGCTCAGCTGGGAGAGCACCTGCCTTACAAGCAGGGGGTCGGCGGTTCGAGCCCGTCATCCTCCACCATAAGTGTTATATGCTGGAGGGGTAGCGAAGTGGCTAAACGCGGCGGACTGTAAATCCGCTCCTTCGGGTTCGGCGGTTCGAATCCGTCCCCCTCCACCATCTTCTATAAAATGATTGGGGTATAGCCAAGCGGTAAGGCAACGGATTTTGATTCCGTCATGCCTAGGTTCGAATCCTAGTACCCCAGCCATTTTTTATTTGTCCTGTAAATAGTAGCAGGCAAGAAGATTGATATCCTTCATACCTTATGTATTATTTAATAAAACGATTCAATCCTTTACTCCACATGAGTAAAGGATTTTTTTCTAATACGATAGTAACTTGAAATACGAAAGTAGAAAACTTTACAATAAATTAGATGAATACAATTTGTTTTTGAGCCATTTTATCAAAAAACATTTTGTTATAATAAAAGTGAAACCTTATTGGACGTGGAACGTAAATCATATAACAGAAGGTGGAGAGGGTAGACAATGGATGCGTTGGTGAATAAAAGAATAAAGCAAGTGCTTAAAGGTGATCAAAACGCATATGCAGACATTGTGAACCTCTATCAGCACAAATTGTATCAAATATGTTACCGGATGCTCGGTAATAAACAAGAGGCAGAAGATATCGCACAAGAAGCGTTTGTACGTGCTTATATTAATTTACATTCTTATGATCAAAAAAGAAAATTTTCGACTTGGTTATACCGTATTGCAACGAATCTGTGTATTGATCGTATTCGGAAAAAGAAACCGGATTATTATTTAGATGCAGAGGTAGCAGGAACAGATGGGCTCGATATGTACTCGCAAATTGCAGCAGATGAACAATTACCGGAAGATGTCGTTGCCCAAATGGAATTGCAAGAACGTATTCAGTATGAAATTAGTCGATTACCCGATAAATATCGTTCAGTTATAGTGCTGAAATATATAGAAGAATTATCTCTTCAAGAGATTAGTGAAATTCTTGATATGCCACTTGGAACCGTAAAAACCCGAATTCACCGTGGTCGTGAAGCACTACGAAAACAGCTAAACAATTTATAGGAGGAGATTCGCATGAGTACGTGTTCAAAACATTATGTAGAATATATGCACGAGTACTTAGACGGGGATATTAGCCGTGAGCATGAACAGCAGCTAAAGAAGCATTTGCAAATGTGTGAAGAATGTCAACAACATATGCACGAGCTCAGTGACACGATTGCGTTCATTAAGAGCGCTACCCACATTACGGCGCCTCCTAGATTTGAGGAAGATGTAATGAGTCGCTTACCAAAAAGAAAAAATACAGTAGGCATTCAGAGATGGTTACGCAAACATCCGATTATTGTAGCGGCAGCCGTGTTTTTTTTATTGATGAGTGCAACATTATTAGGTAGTTATTCAAACGATAACCAATTCTCTGTGACGAAACAACCGAACTTAATTGTGGAAGGAGAAACGGTGATTGTACCTGCTGGAGAGGTTGTAAAAGGCGATATCGTCGTGAAAAACGGGACTATTGTGATTGAAGGAGAAGTAGATGGCAATGTAACGGTCATTAATGGCGATTACATGGCATCTACAGCAGTCGTAACAGGCCAAATTCAAGAGGTCGATGAAGTATTTGAGTGGCTTTGGTATGAGGTGAAGCAAATATTTAATAGCTTTATTTCACTTTTTGAATCTGAAAATAGTCATAATGAGAGCCAAGAATGATTATTCTTGGCTTTTTTCTTGTACTACAGGGAACCATTTAACAAAAAATGACGTTCTATAGAAAATGAAGAAGTCTACTCGATTGGGTAGACTTTTTGCTCTCTAAAAAGTCAATCATTACACAAATATGATATACTTTAAATTGTATATGTATTAGCTAGAAAAGTGGGGGATGCCACATGCAAATAATCGAACAATTTACAGATTTGACACCTGTAAATGTTGTTTTTAGCTTTTTGGACGTACTGCTTGTTTGGTACGTGATTTATAAAACGTTAACCCTCATTAAAGGAACGAAAGCCGTTCAATTATTAAAAGGGATCTTTGTCATTATCATCGCAAAAATTGCGACTGAAATCTTTGGGCTTAATACCTTGGATTGGCTACTAGAAGAGATTATTGATTGGGGTTTCCTAGCGATTATCATTATCTTTCAGCCGGAAATTCGTCGTGCACTTGAGCAAATTGGACGAGGGAAGTTATTTCAACGCACGACAAATCAGCAAGATGAAGAACAAACACGCCTAATTGAAGCAATGAAGAAATCTGTGAGCTATATGGCGAAGCGTCGTATTGGTGCACTGATCTCCATTGAAAAAGAAACAGGTTTAACAGAGTATATTGAAACAGGTATCAAAATGAATGCGGATATGTCGTCCGAATTACTCATTAATATCTTCATTCCAAATACACCGCTCCATGATGGGGCAGTCATTATGCAAAAGGATAAAATTACAGCGGCTGCTTGTTATTTACCTTTGTCAGAAAGTGCCTTTATCTCCAAAGAACTTGGGACACGTCACCGCGCAGCTCTTGGGTTAAGTGAGGTAACGGATGCCATTGTCATTATTGTATCAGAAGAGACAGGTGCGATTAGTATTGCATTCGACGGTAAAATTGACCGTAATTTAACGATTGATGAGTTTACGGTAAAGTTACCTAAACTATGGTTTGGGTCTGAACAAGAGTCCAACTTAAACTTAGCCTCTAAGTGGAATTGGGGAGGTAAGAAGAATGGATAGAGTGTTTAACAGTGTTTGGGCACTGCGAATTGTTGCTCTAGTGTTATCGCTAGCCTTATTCTTATATGTCAAATCAGAACTGGAGACGGCAGGACGTGAAGCATTACCTGCGGATGAAGTCGATGTTTTATATAATGTCCCGCTTGAAGTGTATTATGATGATGAGGACTTAATCGTTACAGGGGTACCAGAAACAGTAAATGTCACAATTAGTGGAAATTCAAAGCTGATATTACAAACAAAAATTACGCAAGATTATGTTGTATTCGTTGATTTAAATTCACTGACGATTGGTGAACATCATGTAACCATTCAAAATGAAGGTTTCTCAGAAAAATTAAACGTTTCCATTGATCCAGTCGCACTAAATATTTCGATAGAAGAGCGTGTAACACGTGAATTCCGAGTAGAACCAGAAATGAATAAACGCCTCATTGCAGAAGACTACGACTTAAAGGGTATGACTGTTGACCCAACGACAGTCGTTGTTACTGGTGCTAAAAGTGCTATTGAAAATATTAGTTATGTGAAGGCAACCGTCACGGGTGAGCAAGGGATTAAAAATTCCTTCCAGCAAGAAGCGAATGTAAAAGTATTAAACGCTGAGTTGAATCGTCTTGATGTTGCTGTTCAACCGGAAAAAGTGAAGGTCAAAGTAGAAATTGAAGAATATAGTCGTGATGTACCGATTAAAATTAAACAAATAGGGCAATTGAAAGACGGTATTTCCATAGAGAAGCTTTCGGTTGAGCCAGTGAAATTGAAAGTGTATGGGAAAAAAGCAGTTATTGACGAGTTAAAGGAATTAGTCGTAGAATTTGACGTGTCAGACTTAGAAGAGTCCGGATCGTATGAAGGGAAAATAAAAGTACCTGAAAAGGTGACGGCGGAAGAAAGTGCCGTTATCATCCATGCGGCTATTAAAAAAGAATTAGTAGAGGCTGCTGACGAGTCGACAGAGGGTGGGACAGGTCAGCAAGCAGAGGATAGTACTGAGTAATTGGCCATGCATTTGCCAAACGGAAAATTCCTATAAAGATGGTCATAGCCATAATAACAGGGATGTCTAGTATTGAAGGAGAGAATAAAATGGGTAAATATTTCGGAACAGATGGCGTCCGTGGAGTCGCTAATAGTGAATTGACGCCGGAGTTTGCATTCAAACTTGGACGTGTTGGAGGATACGTATTAACGAAAGATGCAAAAGAACGCCCGAAAGTTTTAATTGGACGAGATACACGTATTTCTGGTGAAATGTTAGAGGGCGCATTAGTTGCAGGTCTTTTGTCAATTGGGGCAGAAGTTATGCGCTTAGGCGTCATTAGTACACCAGGTGTTGCCTACCTGACACGTGTGATGAATGCACAAGCAGGTGTCATGATTTCAGCATCACATAATCCAGTACAAGATAACGGTATTAAGTTTTTTGGTCCAGATGGCTTTAAATTAACAGATGCTCAAGAAGCAGAAATTGAAAGCTTACTTGATGCAGAAGAAGATACATTACCACGCCCAACAGGTGGCGATATCGGTTCAGTAACGGATTATTTTGAAGGTGGACAAAAATATATTTCCTATTTAAAACAAACAGTAGATGAGGAATTTCTAGGCATTCATGTCGCACTAGATTGTGCACATGGGGCAACAAGTCAGCTTGCTACACACTTATTTGCTGATTTAGAAGCAGATATTTCAACAATGGGTGCTTCACCAGACGGCTTAAACATTAATGATGGTGTTGGTTCAACGCATCCAGAAAAGCTCGCTGGTTTTGTATTAGAGCGTGGGGCAGATGTTGGTCTTGCGTTTGATGGTGATGGGGACCGTTTAATCGCCGTAGATGAAAGAGGTCAAATCGTTGATGGCGATCAAATTATGTTCATTATCGGTAAATACTTGCATGCGAAAGGGCGCCTAAAAAAGGGCACCGTTGTATCGACTGTAATGAGTAATATGGGCTTCTATAAAGCATTAGAAGCAAACGAGATGAAAAGTGTACAGACAGCTGTTGGCGACCGTTATGTAGTCGAGGAAATGCGTGCAAACGACTATAATCTTGGCGGTGAGCAATCCGGTCATATTGTATTTTTAGATTTCAATACAACAGGTGACGGTTTACTAACAGGGATTCAATTAGTGAATATTATGAAAGTAACAGGTAAGCGTTTATCAGAGCTTGCAAGCGAGATGACGATTTTCCCGCAAAAGCTTGTTAATGTACGTGTGACGGACAAGCATGCCGTAACACAAAATGACCGTATCGCTGCGGTCATTGCAGAAGTGGAAGCGGAGATGGCAGGCAATGGACGTGTACTAGTGCGACCTTCTGGTACAGAGCCACTTGTACGTGTCATGGTAGAAGCAGCTACTGTTGCTGCTTGTGAGGAATATGTAAACCGTATTGCAACTGTTGTAAAAGCTGAAATGGGCTTAGCTGAATAGATGATCCAATAGAACCGCCTTTTCTGTAGAAGGGCGGTTTTTCTCTTATGAGAAGAAATGAGCCATGTCTAGGTCCATAACTATACATGCTAAGGCAACTCGTCAAGCAGTATAGCATATATTAAGCATAATCAGTAACAGAAGTAATAAACATATAGAGCATTTGCTATATGTATAAACTCCCTGTAGATATAAGAAAGTTGCAATGATATTACGCTAGTATGTCATATACTAGCGCATTTATTTTTGGCGATGATTTGACGAATGTACTCGTTTTATGTATGATGAGTATGCTTGCAAAATGATTGTTATTAAATTCCAATATCAGGACATTTGTAAGCATGCGCGATTAAAGGAGGATGGCATACGCGCAATAGAAGTACAAAGGAAAACAATGATAGCGCCTGAGCTAAGGAAATCGGACGGCAAAGCAATCCTTAGTTGACGAGGTGGAGGTTTATCGAAAATTCGGCGGATGCCTCCCGATCGCACGTGCCCGGTTGTTATATTCGTTTTAAAACAGCAAAGCAATTTGCTGCACAGAAGAACGAATCGGCACACATAAAAAATAATAAAAACAAGCTACAGCGCTCGTAATACAATCGTTAGTCAGAACGATGTTTTAGCGGATAGGTCATCTGCATAATCGAAAAGCCATATGGAGGCTTTTCAAAATGGGCTTACGCGTAGTTTAGTTTCGCATTGTCTTTTTCTATAGAAAGTTTCGGATTTTTGATTTTTCTGTTCGACGTTTGTGCATTATAAATGTAATGGATGTATGGGAGTAGAGAGAAAAGGCTTATTTTGTTGTTGCTAAATACGTGCCGTTGTAGCGAACGGAGGATTTATTTTATGTGTGGAATTGTAGGATATAACGGATTATTAGATGCAAAGGAAATTTTACTAAAAGGGTTAGAGAAATTAGAGTATCGTGGGTATGATTCAGCCGGTATTGCTGTTCACAATGAAGATGGTGTCACAATTTTCAAGGAAAAGGGCCGAATTGCCGATCTTCGTAATGCAGTGAACGATGATGTGATGGCACATATCGGAATTGGTCATACACGCTGGGCAACACATGGTGTACCGAATAAATTAAATGCACACCCGCACCAATCTGTGTCAGGGCGTTTTACACTTGTACACAACGGGGTCATTGAAAACTATCATTTACTAAAAAAAGCGTATTTAAAAGGCATTCAGCTGCAATCAGATACAGATACAGAAGTCATTGTGCAGTTAATTGATTTATTTTCAAAAGAAGGATTATCGACGGTAGAGGCATTTCGAAAAACATTAAGCCTTGTACACGGTTCCTATGCATTAGCGCTACTGGATAACGAGGATACAGGCACAATTTACGTGGCAAAAAATAAATCACCTTTATTAGTCGGCGTTGGTGATAGCTTTAATGTTGTTGCTTCAGATGCGATGGCGATGCTACAAGTGACAGACTTATTCATCGAGTTGCACGATAAAGAAGTAGTCATCGTGAAAAAGGAAAGTGTTGAAATTTCAACGCTAGACGGTCGCAAAGTAGAGCGTAAGCCGTTCAAGGCAGAGTTAGATGCAAGCGACATTGAAAAGGGCACATACCCGCACTATATGTTAAAGGAAATGGATGAGCAGCCAGGCGTCGTGCGTAAAATTATCCAAGCATACGAACAAGACGGGGAACTAGCGATTGATGCAGACATTTTAACGGCATTACAAGCAGCAGACCGCATTTATATTATTGCAGCAGGCACAAGCTACCATGCAGGGCTTGTTGGAAAAGAGTACTTTGAGAAAATGGCGGGCATCCCAGTAGAAGTGCACATTTCAAGTGAGTTTGGCTATAACATGCCGCTTCTTTCGGAGAAGCCGTTGTTCATCTTCATTTCACAATCGGGTGAAACAGCGGATAGTCGCCAAGTACTTGTGAAAATTACAGAGCTTGGTCATCCAACATTAACAGTAACGAATGTACCAGGTTCAACGCTTTCTCGTGAAGCAGACTATACACTGCTATTACATGCAGGTCCTGAGATTGCCGTTGCTTCTACGAAAGCATATGTCGCACAAATTGCGGTGCTGGCGATCGCTGCTTATGTCACAGGGAAAGCGCGCGGCAAAGTGATTGACTTTGACTTAAAGCAAGAACTTGCGATTACCGCAAACGGTATTCAGTCCATTGTTGATTCAAAAGACGTAATGGAAGAAATCGCAGAAGATTATTTAAAAATCGCACGCAACGCCTTCTTCATCGGTCGTAACGTGGACTTCTGTGTCAGCTTAGAAGGCGCATTAAAGCTAAAAGAAATTTCATATATTCAAGCAGAAGGTTTTGCGGGCGGTGAGCTTAAGCACGGTACCATTGCGCTCATCGAGGAAGGTACGCCAGTCTTTGCCCTTGTCACACAAGAGCCAGTCGCACTCAACATTCGTGGGAATGTGAAAGAAGTGGTAGCACGTGGCGCCAATGCATGCATTATCGCGATGGAAGGCATGGAGGAAGAAGGCGACACGCTCATCATCCCTCGTGTTCACTCGTTATTAACGCCATTAGTATCGGTGGTCCCATTACAGCTTATCAGCTACTATGCCGCCCTACACCGTCGCTGTGACGTTGATAAACCGAGGAATTTAGCCAAGTCGGTGACGGTTGAGTAGTACTAGGGTAGTTTTGTGAAAAATTGTAGCTTTTAAATAAAGTTATACTGTTTTAACACTCCTTTGGATTACTATAATCTAAAGGAGTGTTTTTTATGTCTAAAAGAACAAGGACATCTAAAGTTTATAAGAAGAATTGATGAGTCTTTTTTCTATCTGTTTTAATTAAAATACATATAAAGATTAGGGGATGTCGATATTTGGTAAAAGGTCGTTGTATTTTTCTTTTAAATAATTTAGACCTTCTTCGTTACTTTGCACTTGTAATTCCAACTGTTCCTGCAGATATTTGTGTCGGCCCTTAACTTCTTGAATAATTTGACTCCATAGATAAACCCAGACTTCAATAGTATCTGTTTCATAAATTAAACCATAAGATCTTCCTTTTTGATCCATGCGTTTTGTAGCATAATCATCAAGTTTGTTGCCTAGTAATATAAATTTCCACTTCGTTTTAGTTTTATCAAAATACATATTATCTTCAACTGCAAAAGCATAAGATTCTATCTGATTAATTTCTTTTCTTCCTATTACACAAGATGGACGTTTAAGTTCTATGAATAGATTTTCAAAGCAATCTTTTGAGCCGTGAACAAATTGTCTATACAGACCTATATCAGGAATATCATTCAAATCTTTTAAAGACTTAAAATCAATTTCAGCAGCGATGTCTTCTCTTTCTAACTGTTTCAAATGCTCTTTTAAAACATTTTTTAAACTTATATCGTCACAACCATATTGGTATTGGTCTCCGAAAATCCATAATTCATTTAAAAGGATTTTATGTAGTTGGCTGCGTTCCTTTAATATTTTGTGATAGTCTGTGCTATAAAGGATTTCTTCGAGACCATTTAAAAATTTTAAACGATTTGAAATTAAACTAGTTGTATTAATTATAGATGTTAAAGAAGTTCTTTCTAGTAGCTCAGCTAATTCATTTTGTTGTTCAAGAGGTAAATTTAATACTTCAGTTAATATTTTATTTAAATTCGTAGGATTTTGTTCTAATGCTTCTTTTAAAAGTCTGTACGTCACCTTTTTAGAAGACTCCGTCATTGAATTGAAATTAGGAAGGTATTCGTTAATTTTGTATGCACAGATGTCAAATACTTGTCTTTCAGCTTTTTCAACTTCAGTTTTAGGAGTACCTTTATAAGGGTAGATTTTAGATTGTTTTATTTTTTCGATTTCAATTGAGGCCTCATCAGCTAATCTTTCTCTTGTTATGTTTTAAAAAAAATTAGTAACCTCATGCATTAATAAAATATAGTCTTTATCTAATTCATAGGTATCTATTAAGTTGTTATTGCGAATTTCGTCAAAAACACTACTTGTTAAATACGCAGAATGAGAAAATTGACGTAAGTTTACTTTAGTTTTATTTTCTATAATCGTTTTGAAATCTAATCCACTACAATATAAATTTTTATAGGAACCTTTATTCCAAACTATAAAATCAATTTTTGCAGATAATGATGTGCCATTATCTTTAACTAAATTTATATTATGAGTAAATTGGTCTTTAATAAATTGTTTAGGAGTCAACTTTATACCATTCACCAAAATCGTAATTTCAGGGTTAGCGATAAGATATGGGCTAAATAGTTCAGTTAAACTGTCAATAAGAGTACTAACATCACTAAAATCATCTATAGCATCATAGATTAAATTTTCTATAGTTACTGTAACACCACAAGTGGCTTGATTAGAGAGTGTTTCCGGAGAGATATACAAAGATTTCAGAGAGGTTTTACGGCCCTCTAAGGTGAAATTAAAAATCTTATTAACCTCTTTTAAATAGGAGCTTTGCCATTGTACACGTTCACCCAATACAAATGCAGCAAAGCGTCCTTGCCCCTCTTTCCCGTGATAAATCCTGCCCTTAGGGCTAAATTTAGTTTTAACTTTGTGTGAATCGCCAAGTTGTCCGAAATCACGATTTACAAAATTATAATTTAAACCGTGACCGTTATCTTTTAAAATGATTCTTTCTATCTGATCATTTTCATTTGGTATAAGAGTTAAATTTACCTGAGTTGCATCAGCATCTACAGCATTCCATATCAATTCTGACAGTGCTTTAATTGGAGATGTCTTGGAAAGCTTTCTTATATAATCATTTGTTAGTTGAATCTCTAGACTATTAGGTGTTGTCAAATTAATACCTCCTTTTAAATAACTTATATTAATAATATTATCTCCAACCAATATATTCCATGATATGTATTTGATAATTATATTTAAAAAATCCAGAGTGCTCTTGAATGATACTTTGGATTTTTTAGTCATTTATAGGTTTCAAAAATTCTATTTGCTAAATCAATTATTAATTGAATTTCTTCATCGTGTTTTAATTTTAGTTGCTCAGTTTCAATAGGTAATTGCTTCATAGGCGAATTTAATTCGAAAAGATCTTTTGCGTTAATTTCCAAACCGACTGTAATTTTTTCTAATGTTTGTAGTGTGATGTTTCTATCTCCACGCTCTACTCCAGCTAAATAAGAGGTTTGTAAACCACACTTTTCTGCTAGTTCTTCTTGCGTCAATTTTTTTCTTTTACGAATTTCTTTAATATTTGCCCCTACAATGTTAACTAACTGCTCCATACAATCACCTCACGCTAAGACTATGTGAGGTGCAAAAACTCCTGAAGAATCATAAAAGTACATTTTAATTGAATTTAGCAATTATAAGTACTATTGTGTACTTCCAAGTTCAATTTTAAGGAGTGAAATATTAATTGAGTAATCATTTAAGTACAAATATAGTGCTTGAAAGTATAGTGCAATCAAAAATGAGAGGTAGAGTTACTTATCAAGGTTCAGTTTCTTCGTAGGTTGCAATGAATTTTTCATATTCAAAATTATTTAACGATCTATCAGGAAAAGGTTATCAGCGCCCTATTAACAAAAAGTGTTGTACAGATTTTGCTGATTATTTATCACAAGGTGAAGATTCTTTATACACTCCTATCCTTTTAAACGCAGCGGGTAATTGGGAGTTTCAAGCATATGATCGCTAACGTCCAAACTATGGTCGTTTAATTTGTCGCAAAAAAGCTACGCTAATGGATGGGCAACATCGATTAGGTGGAATTAAGGAGTATATAAATCAGACAGGTAGCACGTTAAGCGTACCGTTCTTAGCATTTCATTATTTAGATGAAGACGAGGAAATTAAACTTTTCGATGTAATTAATACTAAAGCTAAGGGGATTGGTACATCATTAAGCCGATATTTAAATCGAAATAATAATGACTTGAGTTGGGTAGCTACAAATCTTATTTTAAAACCAGAAAGTCCATTCTTTAGTAAAGGAACATTAATCGGAAAGCGCACTAAAGATAAGCACATTACATTACAAAATCTCTATCAAATTGTTAATTTACTAACTAAAAAATCTGATTTAGCTAAGCTATCAAAAGAAAAGATTTTAAATATTACAATGTTTTATTTTAATTTAATCAAGGAGCTACTACCTGATGAATGGGAAGATTATAAAAATTATCGATTAACTCATATTACGTGTTTAAATGCGTTAGCTATTGTAGGAAATGAGTTGATTAATGAAAATTATTTAGTGAAATCGCAGCAGCCAGACTCAGTGAAGATTGCAAATAAATTGTTGAATTTAGGAGAGATTGATTGGTCTGCTAGTGGAGAGTTGAAATTTGTTAAGGGGGTGGCAGGAACAAAAATTTTAGCTATGGATATTAAAAATTGTATAAATTAAAGGGAAGTGAGGATTGTTGAAGACAGTTCTCACTCTTTAGTTTTTTTGTGGTAAAATATTACAAAAAGGTGTAAGAGCGGAGGATATTATGAATTGTTGTTGCAAATGTTTTGATGAAATAGAAATTCAAGAGTTTATTAAGAGTATTGGTGAAATAGGTGACTGTGATTTTTGTGAAAACGAAAATATTGATATTTGTGAAGCAGAAGAATTAGGCATGTTTATAAGAAAAGGATTTAGTAGAGCATATGAGCATGTTGAAGGATTTTCAGGAGCAATGTGGGATTCAGAGGAGCGCAAGTACATTGGTGGTACAGGAGAAGAAGCTGGAGAATCTGTTTTTGACATTTTATATCGGACAGAAATGATTTTTTCAGAATTACATGATTCAGATAGTGCAGCCGAGTTGTTAGAACACTTAATTAGGGAGAGTGGACCTGATGAATGGGATAAAGCGGATGGAGCAGATGATCCATTAGAGGATATCTATAGTCCTTCATTTGTTACAATTAACGATTTATACAAAAGTGAAGCAACAGAAGAGTTTCATGCATGGAAAAAATTTAAGCATACCTGTAAATATTATAATAGGTATTTTGATTTAGGTAATGAACATTCTTCTAGAATGAATCTATTAAATAGTTTAAGAGGAATTTTTGAGTTGAAGAGTGAAACTATTGATAAGAATCAAAAGTTATTTAGAGCCAGGAAAATTGAAAAAACATTTACTGAATCTGAAAATATTAATTGGTATAAAGAATTAGGTCCAGCGCCGGCTAAATACGCTGCAAATAATAGAATGAGTCCATCAGGAATTTCATACATTTATTTGGCAGATAACGTCCAGACAACACTTCAAGAAATAAGAGCGGAACATGAAGATAAAATAATTTTGGGGGAATTTAGGACTAAACATGAGCTACGTGTATTAGATTTATCAAAGAAAGTTATAGTACCTAAACTAAGCATTTTTGATGAAGAATATTCTCATAATGATAATTGGCTAGAAGATTTCATATTAGATTTTACTGAAGAAATAAGTAGACCCATAAGTAACGAGGAAAAAGATATAGAATATATTGCAACACAAGTATTAGCAGAATTCATTAGAAAATTAGAATTTGATGGAATTAAATTTGAAAGTAGTTTAGTAAAAGGTACTTTTAATTATGTTTTGTTTTGTGGTCCTAATCCAAAGTTTTCTCGAGAATATTATGATTTTGATTATTTTGAATACAGAGATTTAGAGTTACCATACTTTAATGAATGGTTATTACTTGATAATGTTACTGAAAATCAAATATATCAAGAAACGTCTTTGAAACTTCTTAATGAATATAAAGAAATTGAACATTTAAAAGAATTTAGTTTAAAGACCGGCTCAAGTAGTAAAATATTCGCAAAATTTACAGAAGCCTTAGGATATATAAAGGAATTAGAGGAATATTTAAAACTAACATATAATGTAGAGAATATTAATTTGGAGATGGAAATTGAAGGATTTATAAAAGAATATCCTTCAAAAGGAACAGGATATATTATCCTAGTCCAGCAGGGATTTCATTTTATAAATATTACGATCAAAAGGAATTTACCCTTCTGGGAAGATCAACAGTCTAAGCAGTTAGATTTTATAGATAAAGAAAAAGAAAAATCGTTTTTTGGAGATAGTTCGCCATCAATTATAGATTGGGATAAATTCCCCTTTTAACTATTAGAATGATAAATTGTGAATTGAAGGTGCAATCAATGAAAAAAATTATCTCAAACATAATGGGAGAAGTAATACTATCCTATCAAGAAAATGGTTATCAAGAGGTGTTAGATACTTTTGCAGAGTCTGACTATATAAATATAGCAACATTTAATATAAATTCTTTTATTAGTCACAGTTATTTAATTCATGGTTTAAGAGAAATTGATGTATCAACGCCTGTAACGTTAATATTAAATGTTCCAGAAGGAGATTATCACAGAAAAATAAACTATATTTTAAGGCTGCTAGAGAGAGAACGTTTTGGGAATTTGAATGTATATTTTAACTTTTCTAATCACGCTAAACTTATAATGACTAATAAAATTGCTTACATAGGATCTCAAAATTTTTCGGACGCTAGTCGAAATAATTATGAATTAGGCGTTCTGGTTCGTGAATCAGAACAAGTACAAAAAATAGATTCAGAAATTTTTGGGGAGTTAAAAAAAAACTCTGTTCTCTATTCTACATCTGAATATAATGTGAGAATGGAAGAATTATCATCTCTTTTAAATGATTCAATTAAAGGGATAAGGCAGCAAATCTTTACTGTATATGGTGATGGATATCCTGTTTCTGAACAAGAAATATTAGACATACATCAAGCATACTTTGATAAAAATAAATGGAGAAATTTCGAAGAACTATTTGAAAATTTCGGATAATTAATTAATGAAATTATAGATAGATATCAAGCAGAATTAAATAAAGAAATAATCCAGTCACATATGAATCAATTAAATATATCGATTCATCGATTCATTTCAGAACTAGAGGGGTTAAGTAAATTCTCTAGATTTAAAGAAGAATCGATGATGTGGAATAAATTTCATGAAAATGATACTGGTGATAACATAGATGAACAACTTGAGGAAGCGTTAAGTCGAGTTAGAGAATTTAAAGAAGATGAATTTCACCATCTAGAGTATTTAACTAATGTTTTGGTTGGTTTATTTGATAGTATTGAGGAACAAATTCAGAACGTTTTGGATAGAATCTATGAAATAAGAGAAGATATGATTTCAAGAACTTTGCTTTATAATGAGGCTTTCATCAGGGACCGAGGTTGAAATATAAATTTAGGAAGGTTGTTGCAAATGAAGTTGTATAAGGGGATTGATTATTTACAGGTGAGTAGCGAAGATTTATTAGAATATGAAAAAATTAGAGATTCTGAACTACTTCATCCTACAGCAACTGGTATGTTAAAGGGTGTAAGAATTAATAAATTTCATGAGTATCCTAAATCAGTTAGACATAACAAACATTTATTCCCTAATAATTATTTAGATATTGTCGAATTGAAACAACATGATAGAATACGCATATTGGCAGCTGATTTTGAAAATTTATTAGATACTAATCCGAATGAACAAGCTATTTTAAATTTTATTAATGATCATGAAAACTACTTAATTATTGCTTCATTATTTACATATTACAATTTCGGACATCATGAAGCATATTTATTTAAAGAGTTTTCTTTAAATACTCAGTATAGAACAGATTACCTTTTAGTTGGTAAGGGATCTGGTGGTTATGAATTTGTATTTATCGAGTTAGAAAGTCCTTCAAATGATCCTTTTAAAAATAAGGGTACTGAATTAAGTCAATATTATCAGAATGGTATTAATCAAGTTAAGAGTTGGGAACGTTTTTTAGAACAACAATTTTCGAGTTTACAACCAAAATTTCTAGAAGCTAAAAAAAAGGATACTAATTTGCCAAGTGAGTTTATAAATAATGATAGTAGTCGAAGACATTATATAGTGGTAGCGGGAAGAAGAGAGCATTATGAAACTAATCCAGACTACTCCTATTCTATAAGGAGGTACGAAGAGAAGAGCGCTAGAATAAAATTATTACATTATGATAACCTGATTGACTTAACGCAAAATTTAGTTGGTAAAAATACATTCTAAATTGAAAGTTTTAATCAATCTTTTTTATAAAAGCTAAATCTACTCAAAACTAAACCTACACATTTTGATCAATCTTTTTTCAAAATGTGTAGGTTTCTTCTATTTATAAAATCAACGTTTGCAGCCCGCTTTTAATCAATCTTTATTCCAAACCAACATTATATGTCGGTTTTAAATAAAGTTGCGATGTTTATAAAAAAGATACGATGTTTAAAATAAATTCGCGACGGTTGTAAAAAAATGCGATGAAATGCCCCTTTAGATTATTTGTCTAAAGGGGTGTTTTTTATGTCTAAACGAGCAAGAACATCTAAAGTCGAAAAATGGGTTAAAGAAGGTCGAGATTCTGTTATCGGTTCAGAGTATAAACCTTGGTTAAACATTCAAGATGTATCTTCACAAGGTCGGTCCACGCGTTTAAGAGGCATTAAAACTAATAGACAACATGAATTTTTATCAGATTTGGAATGAAACCACTTCTATCTAACTAAATGTTCTGATTTTGTTATTGATATTCAAGAGTAAATACCTTTACTACCGTTGGAAGAAACAATTGTCATTACAGATGAGTTAGGTATTAAATATCCTATAGATCCAAAAACACATGAGCCAGTTGTGATGACAACGGATTTTTTGCACCCGTCGATGAGAGCAAAGAACCAGCACTAAAAACTTATTCATCTGACGATAAGAATAATTAAAACAGTAAAGGAAGCCATTCTTGTTCAGATATCCAAATAGACTCGCCACAGAGGGAGGGTAGGCTAGTGTCTTGGAAGACGGAAAAATGAATATGGAGCAAACACAAAAGATTGAGAAGGAAGAGGAAGACATGTCATCTCCACTAGGGACACCAATCACAGGGCACATTCTTCCACTGCTGGTGCTTTACTTCAAGAAAGATAAATATATCTGATATATAACTAATAGAAAGGATTTAATAAGGACCTAACTTTTTTTGGAAATTAATCATTAATGTTCAGGAATATTGAGGAAGAAGAGGAGGAGTTTCTGATAAAATTAAAATTATATAAAAAGTTTTGAAATTTAGAGAGGTGTATGTTACTTGAAAAGAAGCGTGTTATATATTGAAGATAATGAGGATATAGGCAGTTGGGTAAAAGGAGAATTGGAACATCGAGGATTTTCAGTTCAGTGGCTGCTTTCTGGCGAAGGAGCCGAAAAAGAAGTAAAGCAGCATGAAATAGTTATCCTGGATATCATGTTACCCGGTTTAGACGGATTTACTGTGGGAAAACGATTAAAAAAGGTAGCTCCTGCTGTTCCAATATTACTGTTATCTGCTAGAACATCAATACATGATAAGGTCGATGGTTTACAATTTGCTGATGACTATTTAACGAAACCATTCCATACGGATGAATTAGTAGCTAGATTAGAAGTATTGATCCGTCGAAACGGTGGTATAGATTTCAAACGAATTGTATTAGGAAATCATATTGAAGTAGATCCAAAATCTAAAATGGTATGTGACAAGCACACAGGAGAAGAAATAATATTGACAGGGAAACAACATCAAATTTTAATGTATTTTTTAAGTCACCCTAATCAAGTGTTACCAAAAGAACAAATTTATGAAGCGATTTGGAACGAAATTTACATACCTGGTGATAAAACATTAATGGTGCATATCAGTCGACTTCGTCAAAAATTGGAGCGATATCCAAATTCCCCGGAGATTATTGAAACGTTGAAGGGAATAGGCTATCGGGTGAAACTATGAAACAGAATAGATCCTTATTTCGCCGTTTTCTAATTGGACATTTTCTATTTATCTTTTTACCTCTAATTCTGCTTTCTACCATCGTTCCGGTTGGTGATTTTTCTGGTACCAAGGAAGAAAATCTGAATACGTTAAATCTGTTTTACTTTACCGTACTTTTGTTTGGTTTTATTATTGTCGCATTTGTTGTAATATCTTGGCTGTTCTTCTTGAGACTTCGTAAACGTCTCACCCGCTTACAGGAAGTCATGTCATTTTCAGCTAATGATAATTCATTTCCAAAACCAATATCTGTTCAAACGGATCGTATGGATGAAATAGACCAGTTAGGAAGTTCTTTTAATTGGATGATTCAGCAGCTTGAAGATAGTCGCAAGCGAGAATATGAAGAGGAGTTATTACGCCATCGACTCATTGCGAATTTATCTCACGACTTACGAACGCCACTTACCATTTTGAGAGGACATATCACCAGATTAAATAAAGAATCAATGAGTTTTGAAGGGCAAGACTCATTAGCAGAGATGAACCATACGATTACAAGAGTCGGAGATCTAATGGATGATTTACTTTCCTATACAGTGCTTACATCAGGGAAACACCCTTTTCACCCTACTTCAACAGATATTGTCCGATTAGTAAGAGCATCTGTCGCTGAGTGGTATCCTGCATTTGAAGAAAAAGAAATTCAGTTAGATGTTGATTTACCAACAGAGAAGACTTTTTATTGGGAAGCAGATCCTAAATGGATGACACGAGTTCTAGATAATTTATTTCAGAATATTCTTCGCCATGCGGCAGAGGGTAAATATACAAACATTGTGGTTGATGTAGAAAAAGAACTGATCATTGTTGCAGACAGAGGTCCAGGTATGGATAACTCTTCCTATGAGGGTGGGGCGGGTATTGGTTTATCGGCTTCAAATTATATGTTGAAAAAAATGAAGTTGAAAGCTGACTTTATATCAAATGAAAATGGTACAAGAGTAGCTATTGGTAGAGCTTAACCTAAAGTTAACCCAGAAGTAAACAGCAAGATAACCGAGATTTAACTTTGCTTTTTTATAATTAGAACCATAACAGAAAGGGAGTGTTGTGGTTGCTTACGATTAATAACTTAGTCAAACATCGCGGAACTCAAGAAATCTTATCAGGTATCAGTTTTAAAGCTAGACCAGGTAGAGTAACTGGTTTTTTAGGTCCCAATGGAGCAGGTAAAAGTTCTACACTTCGCATCCTGCTTGGATTAGATCGTGCCACCTCAGGGAGTGCACTAATTAATGGAAAGCCATTCGCAGAATTACATAATCCTCTAGCAACAGTAGGTGCCGCACTTGATGGATTTGGAGCTCATCGTATGCGAACAGGACGTGCACATTTGCGCTGGATTGCTCGTGCCTCAGGATTATCTCGCTCACGTGTCGAGGAAGTTCTAGAAATAGTAGGTCTTACGAATGTAGCTGGTAAAAGAATTGGTCATTATTCCTTGGGCATGGGGAGAAGACTTGGAATGGCAGCTGCACTACTTGGTGATCCAAAAATATTGATTTTAGATGAACCTGTAAACGGGCTCGACCCAGAAGGAATTCGTTGGATTCGGACATTTTTACGTGAACGCGCTGAGTCTGGAAACACGGTGTTACTATCCAGTCATCTAATGGGAGAGCTTGAAGAGACTGTTGATGATGTGGTGATTATTAATCATGGAAAAATCGTTGCAAATGGAACATTGAAAGAAGTAATAGGTAATCATTCCACGCTGGAGGAAGCCTTTTTTGCCCTGACATCTGAAAATGCAGGTGATGTTGTATGAGAGTATTTAACGCGGAACTATCTAAATTGTTCTCCCTGCCGGGTATTTGGCTTGCCTTTCTTATTGGAGCATTTGCCCCAGCGGTCATTGCTGCCTTGGACAGTACAGCACAAAAAGAGAACATTATAGCTGGAGCTAGCACACGTCTATCGGAAGTTGGCTATATTGGTTTAGGTCTTGGTGTGCAAGGTGTCATTATTCTTGGTGTGCTTGCTGTCAGCAGTGAGTATTTGACAGAGAGCAGTGAATCTGGTGGAGGGAATCAGATTACAACGAGTTTAACCGTTGTTTCATCCCGTTTCCACTTTTTGCTGGCAAAAGCAAGTGCAGTGACAGTGATCAGCATACTGCTTTCCATTGTTGCTATTCTAACAACTGTGTCAGCAACAAATCTTATTCTTGGTGAATACGCCCCTGCATTTGAAGCATCTAGACTGATCGGCGCGGTTTGTTACTGGATATTTACTGCTCTTTTAGCATTTGGGATTACGGTTCTAACTAAGAATGGCATTATCCCGCTTACTGTGCTCATGATAAATTCATCTGTTGTGACAGTCTCTTACCTCCTTACTAAGGTTACAAAATTAGGGTTTTACTTACCAGATATAGCTGGCCTTAATATGTTTATGTTTACTGACGACAGATTTCACACCCCATTCACAGGTGGTTTAATAATGTTTGCTTGGGTAGCTGTTCTTTTCATTGTCGCAGCAATAGTATTCCTTAGGAGGGACGTTGCATCATGAGTGTCTCTTCTAGTAGAAAGATAACACTAATCCTTGGTGCTGAACTGGAAAAAATAGTTACATTACCATTGGTATGGCTCACTCTTATGGGGACACTCATTCTAAATTTAGTTTTAGTAGCAGCTTTTACTTCTGCTGGTCTACAAGGGGCAGCAGGAACGCAAAGTATACTGGAAATAGGACTTGCTTCTATGCGATATCTTCAAGCAGGGTTCGTTATTCTAGGTATCTTAGCTACTTGTTCAGAGTATACGGGTGGACAGATTCGAACTACTTTAACTACGATCCCTTGGCGAGGGTTTCAACTATCCACGAAGCATTTAGCTTTGGCAATTGTAACCATTCCTATGGCGTTTATTATTGCTGCATCAGGTGTACTATATGCTTTTATTATGATGAGAGACACAGCATTAGTGATTGAAATAGACGCTATGATAAAAACTTTAGTAGGTGCAACCGGCTATCTAACATTAACCACCCTTCTCAGTGCAGCTATAGGTATTCTATTCAGACGAACCACTCCTGCTTTAGTGGTACTGCTTGGTCATTATTTCATTGTCAGTCCATTATTGAGAGATTACATACCTAGTATTAAAAATTATTTTCCGGATACGGCAGGATATTATATGTATATGCCGCCTTCCTCTGATGAAATAAATGTCCTTACACCAATGCAAGGGACAGGTGTTTCAATGTTATGGACACTAATCTTTATTACAGTAGCTATTGTATTTTACCGTAAACGAGATGCCTAAGTTTAGGTTTCACCATTTATACAAAATAATGAAATTATAAATATAGTTGTTTAACATTTACAATGAAGTTGTTTGAAAACTTTGATTTACTTGTTCAATTAACGGGCCAGATTGTTGCATAAGAAAGGGGAGTTTCTGATCTTATTAAGAACAAATAAAAGCGATATTTGGTTATATTTCATAATACTTCATGTTCTGTGGTGCATCAGAGAATTATGGTTAGTCCAATATTTAGATATGATGGATTCTATTCCAAGAGCTATAACATCAGCCATTATTAAAATAGTCATTTGGGTCTTTCCTGTAATATTTTTAGTTAAATTATGGAAAAAGGTATTCCGTTATCCTATTTAGGATTACGTCATAACTTTAAAAAGGGATTAAAATGGGTAGGTTGGGTGTCTTTGGTTTTCATATTCTATTTAATTTTTAATCTAACTGTTTTAAAAAATGATATTGATTTTCAAATAGGGTTTAATGAGTGGCTTAATACAATTCTGTTAGTTGGAATTACTGAGGAAATTGTCTTTAGAGGTTTTTTATTAAGAAAATTAATGGATTCTTATAAGTTCTGGATAGCAAATATAATTACAGCCTTACTCTTTGTATCGATTCATTTTCCTATTTGGTTTTATAAAGGTCTGTTTGAATTCCCATATATTCTAGGTTCCATATTAACAGTTTTTGTATTGGGTATTCTATTTGGATTTATATATAAGAAAAGTAACTCACTTTGGTCAGTAATTATTATTCATTCTTTGTATAATTTATTAGTGTCATTGTTCTACTAATGGGCGCAATTGTGAAGCAACACTTTAGAAAATGATCAAATTTTATTTTAAATCTACAGAAAATCGTGTGTTTGAAATAAAGTTTAACCGTTTTGAAAAAAGATTAACTGTTTATAAAAAAGTTGTACCGTTTTACCCCTTTAGATTTTTTTGTCTAAAGGGGTGTTTTTATGTCCAAAAGAAGAAGAACATCTGAAGCGGAATAAATCTTATATTAATACTTAAATTGCATAAAGAAAATATTTCCTATAAAATGATAATTATCAAAAATCTTGTCATTTTAAGAGAGAAGGGTGTTCACCCATGAAGAAAAAATTACTTAAGTTTTTATCTTACGGATATGGATACTCCACTGCTGTTTTTTTCTAGAAGTCTTTTCAAGGGTGAAGTGTGTCTAAATTTGACTTTCTAGGCAAAACTGCAGAAAAATCTTTTAAGTAGCGAGGTAAATAAATGGAAAACGAAAAAATCACAAGAAAAAACCCAACAAGTATGCCTGCACCAGTTGGCAATTACACACATATTACAAAAATTCCAAGGAATGCAGAGTTATATGTGACATCAGGCCAAATCGGTGTAGATCGAAATGGACAATTTCCACAAACTATGAATGAACAAGTAAGTAATACGTTTATCAATATAAAAACAGTGATGGAATCTGAAGGGTTAAGTGCTGAAAATATTATAAAAGTGAACATATGGGCTACTGAGCAAATAGATTGGGAGTTCTTAGATTCAGAGTGGGAACAATTATTTAGTAATGATTATCCGGCAATGACGATTGGATATATTGCTGAGTTAGGCTTACCTGAGATAAAAATTGAAATAGAAATTTGGGCAGCTAAAGTATAAAGTTCAAACACACTTCATCAAAACCATGGAGCATCTAAAACCAGATGATTCCATGGTTTTTAATATGAGCCTATTTTAAGCAATCAGGCTTGATTGTGGAAGAGGGTAGAAAATAATCACACTTTTCATAAAAATGTATACTGATTCACAAGAAAAGAATCGATCTTTTTTCAAAATGGAGTTTTTCTATTTGTTATTAAATAATGGAGAAGAGCACGTTTTAATCAAACTTTATTCCAAACCAACAAAAGTGTCGCTTTGTAAAAAATATTGATGAAAATTGCCTCTTTAGTTATTCTGAACTGAACCCTGAATAGGGCACTTTTTTAAGTGTCTGCTATTCGGGGTTCTGTTCATTTTTGTTAACTAAGCACGAATCAGTCTTAGTGTAAGACACTTTCGTAAAATTATTTTATATATAAACTCACCAAATGGTCGCTTCAGGTGTGTTATAAGTGAAAGGAGTTGATAGGTGTTGCAACAATCAGTTTGGTCGACTGAACTAGATATAGAGAGAATTGTTGATACATATGGCAATATGCTATTTAGATTATGTCTTGTTATGCTATGCAACGAGCATGATGCGGAGGATGCTGTACAAGACACTTTCATTAAATATTTAACTAAATCCCCGAATTTTTACGATGTAGAACATGAGAAAGCATGGTTGATTACTATTACCGCTAATCGCTGCAAGAATATGAGAAGGTACAATATTATTCGTAAGCATATGGATATCAATGATTTGCAACTATATTGTAAGGATGAAGAAAACTATGGTTTGCTCGATAATCTTATGAAATTGCCCAATAAACATAAGATTGTATTATTACTTCATTATGTAGAAGGCTATAAAGTAGATGAAATAGCAAAAATACTTAACATTACTACGTCAGCAGTAAAAAAGCGATTACAACGTGGAAGAGAGCTTATTCGAGAAAGATATCGAAAGGAGAATGAATGATGGACTTTGATAAGGTTAAGCAGGCTGTTAATTCGATTGAAATGTCAAAAACGATGAAAAATCGTGTGAAACAGAATTGCAGTATTATAGAAAAGGAAAAATCGGGACAATTAAATTTAAAAAAGTGGATTTCTGTAGCATGTGCATTTGGAATGTTATTAGCAATAATGATAAGCATTCCATTTTTCAATATGAATGGAGACCCAAAAGGTGCAAATTTTACAATCACAGCATATGCAGACAGTAATGATAATCATCAGCTTAATACAAATCTTTCATCAGAAAAAGCTACTTTTGAATTATCAACTGAAGAAGGAACAAAAGGTGTAGGGGGAGCCGGACTTAATTTAATTTTTACAAATGTTTTGCTAAAGCTAACTGGAAAAGAGATCGACTCAATCACTTATACCATAAACAAAGGGATGTTTGTAGAAGAGGTTACACTTACAGCTAAAGAGAAAGAAGATATGGATTGGTTATTATCAGAAAAGATATTTATTATTTCTGGTGAGCCAGATTCAGATATATATCAAGGTATAAAGGAAATCGGGAATACCTACACAGTTAAGTATCATGAACAGGATAAATATGAATATACACTTGGACTTCCTCATGATGATTGGGTAGTAGAGGATGACGTTATAATCAACGCAATTGTAAAATATACAGATGGAAGCTCTGAACAACAAAATATTGTTGTAACGCAAGAAGCAAATTCTATTTCATTAGCGCTTAAATAAATTATGAGGGTATTTCAAACACTGAACTCAATCCGTTGTAAATGGATTGAGTTTTTTACTTGATCTTTATTGAAGCTTGTTTTCTCAAGGATAGTTTTAATGTATTTGACGAAAATATACGTAAATATGATATAGGAGCGATGGAATTGACCAAAAGTATTCCTCTTACATTGTTATTATTAAGTGTCTTACTTGTTGGAACCAATAATGAAACAGCATATGCAAATTCAAGCAATTCTCCTCAACCTTTAGAGGAATTTCTTCCTGAAATAGGATACAAAACAATAGAATCCGCATTAAAAGATGTTGAGCAACATTTTAAACGAGAACTTAAGCTACCGCTTAGAGTCCCACCAATCAGTTTTACCCATCATCTCGGAAGGTTCAATAATATAGATGGCGATATGAACGATTATTTTGAAGTAAAAATGATAAGTGAGCAATTACCTCAAAACCATTTTAAAATTGATGTACGGCCGATTCGGTATAAAATCACATTTGAAAAGTATATATCAAATGTCTTGAAGCTGGAAAATGGAAATGATGCAACGTATATTGAAAACCCGAGAATTGGTTTTAATTTGTTAGTCTTCGAAAGAGATGATTGGCAATATGTGTTTAGTATTGATAGAGATGTGTCTGATAAAGTAACACCCGAAATACTTGTTCAGCTAGCAAATTCTATTGATTATTGAGCTGTTTGGTTTAGACGGCTCATGTCTTTTCTCCAACTAGCGACGCTGAATAAGTGAATAAGGGTTGGAAACAATACCCCTAAAAAGGGAGCCAGGAAATGAAAAAAATAGTTGTTATTATCTTGCTTTTGTTAATTGGAGTTGGTGATATTGAGAAAATATCTGCTCATGCATCACAATCCACTGAAGAGACTTTTGAGGTTGATGAACAAGAATTATCTATAAAGCAAGCGATTGAATTAGCATATCCGTCTGCATTGAAATGGAATGAAAAGGCTCAATTGTTGCAGGCAATAAATATAGATTTAGATCCGCCGGGGAAGTCCATTGGCAGCAACGGCAAAAGAAAATATTGGAACATTTTATTTGGCGTACCAGATACTAATAAGGCTTTTTTAGTAACCATTCATGAGGGGGAAATAGACCATACAAGTGATTTAACGAGGAATGGTTCTTCTCCTTACCCCAAAAAAGAGTTTATACAAATGGAAGATATTACGTATGATTCACCAGAATTACTAGAAAAAGCACTGAAAATAGGTGGTATTTATCCCGGGAAAGACTGGGCGAAAGGTTATAATTTTAGGCTTATAAAAGACACAGAGAGAAATATGAGCCTCATACTAGTGATAGGCTGGAATAGTGACTAGATAGAAATGAAAGCTGCGGGCTTTAATGCTGCAACAGGAGAATATATTAAACCGAATTTGTAAGTTCCGTTCCTTATTAAGTTAACGTTTTAATCAAACGTTATTATGAATTAACAGTAACTTTTGAAAAAAATAATCCTCCAATTGTTAGACTGTTTCTAATGACTGGAGGGCATTTTATTTTAATGAGTTGAAACCGATTTTCTTTTTCTAGCAAAATAGAGAAATACTAATTGGCATAATAAAATAAAAACAAAAGCCACGCCTAATACTATAAATGCAACTAACCTTAATTCAGGGGTTTGCTCTAATCCAGCACCGTCTACCTTCCTCATAGCAATAAACATTGCCGCAGCACCAAACAATACTAACCATAACAAACTTGTTGCCCACCATAATTTCATCATGATTCCACCTCCCTTAAAGTATCATTAAATATATTTACGATAAGGTGTTTGAATGGTTTCAAAATATTGGTATTTTAAAACAGCGCATAGTGTCAAATAGCGAAATCGATATACAACTTAATTTTAAATAAGTGTTAAATTGCATCTATTTACCTAAATGGCACTTATCCTCAGTTAAGTTGTATCTCAAAATCGATTAATGGCGGTTTGGTCATTTTTTAAAGGGAACATCTGGTTTTTTTATAAAAAAATCGTAAGTTATCATTTGTTTTTATTGTTTTTTATGGATGGCCACGTCATAAAGGCATGTATCAACCACTTTAGATGAAGATGTATTTTTCTAAAAAAGCTCGATTATTTTCGTTTTTAGTTCCAAAAGGCTCTTTTTTTGCCCTCCACATAAGCCCTCTCTTTAGTAAATTTCTCTCTTTTTTATCAGAACAATAGTTAGTAGAGTGCCTTATTTTGAATGAAAACGTTCATTTTTTAGCCGAAATGCAAACAAGTTGGGTGATTTGTTTGCTACTTTATTATTTTATGTAGGAGCGAATAACATTTGGCGGTTGTCCCTGAAAAGGCAGGGATTGATCATTTTTCTGATGAAATTGTGCAAGCTGGTTATGATCAAACGAAGCAGCTGGTACGGATGAAGTGGGATATTACGGTTGGTTTCTCCTTACTTAAGATAATGACTGAGTTTAATATTTTTGCTAAGGCAGACTGTTTCACTATCCTTTCCAATCGTATATAAGTCTAATAACGTCGTATCTCCTAAAGTGAGGTATGGCGTTATTTTATGAGTCCCCCTCCCTCATTTCATAATTTGGACAAAAAATAAAAAGAAAATAGGTCTTGTTAACTCTTTGATTTGCAATTAAAAAGTTAATCTAATAGAATATCTAACATGTTAAAATCAAAGTACTTTAATTAAACTATTTAAATTAAAATACAAACTACTTAGAAGGGGTTAAATAAATGAGATTTACAGAGTTTTTGAAGAGTAAAGGTGCCACGGCTGCTTTATTTATGGGGGTTTTTTATACAGTCTGTATGTTAGGTATCTTTTTGCCAGGGTACACAGCTATCCCTGGGAATATCGATCAGTTACCGATTGCTATTATTAATGATGATGCAGGGGAAGTCGGGGCGCAAATTGTAGAGAGCTTAGAAGAACAACTGCCATTTGAAGAAATAAAGACAGATCTTTCGAATAAAGCTGCGTTAGAAGAGCTAGAAGATAACGAATTAGCGTTAGTGATTCATATTCCAGAAACGTTTTCAGCTGATTTACAAAATCGTGATGTATCATCAAGTATTGACTTTACGCTGAATGAAGCAGGTGCCACAGTCGTATCCTCTTCGATGACACAAGTGATTGCCCAAATTAATGCGCAATTAAGTACACAATTCTCGCAGCAAACAGCACAAGGTATTTTAATGAACTTGAATGTACCTGAAGCGCAAGCAAAAGAAATGACGGAGCTGATTGAAAACAGCTATGTAGGCAATGTTGTGACAATCAATGATATGCCAGACGGGATGCACAACAATATGTTACCAATGTTCTTAACGATGTCTTTATATGTAGGGGCGATGATTGCAGCGATGCAATTAGTAGGTGCATTTAAAGCAAATCGCGGAAAAGCGACGAAAACACGTTTATTTATTTATGTACAGTTAACGGCAATTTTTGTTGGGGTGATTGCTGGTATAGCTTCAGCAGGAATCGCATTTGGTATCAATGATTTAAGCGGCGATGTATTCTTCCCAATTTGGGGACAACAAATCCTGAATTATTGGGTATGCTTTAACTTCACAGCGATCGTCGTATTTTTAATGGGAGAGGCAGGGATGCTACTCAATATCCCGATTTTATTAGTGCAAACGCTTGCGAATGGTGCAACGATTCCCCGTGAGATGATGTATGCGCCGTATGAATGGGCAAGTCATATTACGCCGATGTATTATTCTGTGCAAGCTTACTTTGCAAGTATTTTTGGTAGTACAAGTGCTAGTCCTTATATAGTCGGGTTAGCAATTGTTGGTGTAGTAGCGATGCTTATTAACGGTGTGATTGTGTGGATTTTCCATAAGCCACTGGAAGTAGCACATACAACAGAATTGGCAAAAGTGTAATTTCGGCTGAAGTAAATACGTAGTTTTGATAGAATAGAACTATTATTTGCCTAAGGAGCTGAAACAATGGCAATTCAAATTTTCATTTTAACAAAGCTGATGGAAGAAGATAATTATCCTTATAAATTGAAAAAACAAATCGCAGAATTACAGCCTCTTGATACAATCAATGGTTTGACGGAAAGTAAGTTATACTACCATTTTGAATCGTTAGCGAAGCAAGGGTTCATTGAGACAAAAGAAGTGATTAAAGAAGAACACCGACCAGACAAACAAGTATTTGCCATTACTGAAAAAGGTCGAGAAGCTTTACCGAAGAAGATATATAAACTATTTGAAAATGCCAATTCCATTGGTGATATGATTATTGGTTTAGCCAATATGAAATATGTCGACCGCGATAAAGTCATTCGGATATTAGAAAAAAAGGTAGACGGCATCAAAACAACTTGGGAGAGGATGGCTCAATTTGAGGGGAAACATTTTGTGGAACCAGGGCAAGAAGTATTAGCAGACTTTGTGAGCGATTATGCCCATTATCGAATTGATAGCTCTATCCAGTATTTCGAGCGATTGATTGAGCATATTCGAAAAGAGGAAATATAGGGAAAAGGCTATTTGCACATTGTAAATAGCCTTTTCTTTTTAACTATGATTAAAAATTCTTTTTAAAATAAGGTGTTTTTTTCAATATGATACAAACAGGAATGGCAATGATAATGCCTAATACGTTTTGTGTAAGGTCACCAGGAATTGAAGCTAATGGGGCAACCCAGTTATTGTATAGAATGCCTTCACCGATGTAATAAACGGCAATCATCACAGGAATGGACACGATCATTGCGAGCACATTTAATGCGATATTGTCACCTTTGTGTCCTTTTGACCAAGCAATTTTACCAACGATGAAGCCTTGTAAAGCACGCGCTACAATCGTAATCGGTGCCCAGATCATCCAACCTCCGACGATATCAAATAATCCCATGCCAATTGCACCAGCTAAAGCACCTTTTTTCGGACCAAATAAAATAGAGGCAATAAAAAGCATTGCTGTGCCTAAATGTACTAAACCACCTTTTGATAAAATGGGTAGCTTAATATTTAAATAAACTGTCGACACGAATACAAGTGTAGCTAACATCGCTGTAATGACTAAATCAAACGTTTTCTGACGCGGTTTCGAATAAGTTTGTGTATTTTGCATATCTATCTTCCTTGCTATTTAGAATATACCGACAACTTTAGCAAAAGACTGATGTCTATAAAAGTGCCAATTTAAGAAAAAAAGATGTGGTCAGTTTGGGGGCTGTTAGCGTAGCACTCGGAAGGACTTCTGGAGACACGAGGATTTTCCACGGTTTCGATTTATGGTACGATGGATAAAGTGTAAGTTGGATCGATTGGATGGAGGATATTATGAAAAAAGTCGCTGTAATACAGGATATGTCATCTTTTGGTAAGTGCTCATTGACAGCTGCGCTTCCAGTTCTTTCGGTGATGGGCGTGCAAGCATGTCCGTTGCCAACTGCGATATTAACGGCACAAACGGGTTATCCAAGTTTTTTTTGTGAAGATTTAACATCTAAAATGAGCCATTTCGTAGAGGAATGGAGTAAACTAAATGCCCACTTTGACGGCATTCATACGGGCTTTGTGACGGGTAAGGAGCAAATCGACCATATTTTTCAGTTTTTAAATCAATTTCATACAAAAGAAACGACTTTACTTGTGGATCCGGTCATGGGGGATATGGGTGAGGTGTATAAACTGTTTACGGGTGAATTGCTGGAACGTATGAAAGAGCTTGTGAAGCGTGCAGATGTCATTACACCCAATATTACAGAGTGTTGTTTATTAACGGGATTATCCTATGAGAAATTACATAGCTATTCAAAAGAAATGGACTATATTCAAGCAGTAGAAGAAGCTGGACGGATATTGCAACACAATACGGGGGCACATGTCATTATTACAGGTGTCAACCCACCGTCAAACGATGCAACGAAGCAGTCTATTGGCAATATGTATGTGGACGGAGACAGAACCTTTTATAGTAAGCGGGAGTTTAATGGAGAAAGCTATTCGGGCACAGGTGACTTATTTGCATCCGTCATTATGGGCAGCATGATGCGCGGGCAGGACCTTGTGGACTGTTTGCAGCTAGCAGAGACTTTTCTGACAGCCGCTATTCATGACACGTCCTTGGAGCAAAGTCCTAGAGAAGCAGGCATTAACTTCGAAAAATATTTGCGTATGTTATTGTAAAACTAAGTAATCTATATAAAATCCCACGGAAAAAATTTTCCGTGGGATTATTTTTTTATTTAACAATTGTCCTATGCTTAACTAGGGTACTTACCTCGTTCATCCACTTACTATGTAGGTTGTTAGCAAATACTTATCAAAATAACGTAAAAAAAGAATATTCCGATAATTCGAGCGAGATTAGTCGTTTTCGCGGAGAAAATAACAAAATGAATCATCGGAAATTACGGTAAAAGAAATAAAAATGCAATAAAAAATTAGTTTGAAGAAGTCTTTTGAATGAAGAGAAATCCATCTGTGAAGAATGTATTACCTATCGTTTATGCCACAAATTACACCCATTTTTCAGCCCAATATTCCACGGCTTGAAGCGCAGTTCCTAAATCGTGTCCTTTAGTAGTTAAAGAATATTCAGAACGAATCGGGCGGTCAGATATAACATTACGTATAACAATCCCATAATCTTCGAGTTCTTTCAGCCGCTCTGTTAACATTCGCTTGCTTAAGTCAGGAATGACAGAATTTATTTCACTGAACCTTTTTGGCATATCCATCAATGAATTGATAATTAAACATACCCATTTTTTTTCTATAATTTGATAAGCCACTTCAATTTTGTTGCAAACTACTTCCTCTTGATGTAGTTCGTTCAATCGTAACACCTTCTTAATATACAATTAATAGGTTTTTGTTAACTATTTATAACAATAAACTATTTTAATATTATCATTATATTTTGTAAATTCAAAGCTACTAAAATAAATTTGTTCATATTATTGACACACTCTATTTATAAAGTTATTATTGGTTACGCAAAGTTACCTGGTTATTATAAATCTATTTATGGTGTTAGCCTAATAATGTCAACATAAAATTAAGGTTTAGGACAAGTATTTTTACAGCCTATAATCGTTGTTAAATATGTATTGGTGAAGGAGAAAATAGTATGAAAAAGTTGAATGGGAAAGTAGCAATCATCACTGGTGGTGCAGGTGGTATTGGTAAAGGGATGGCTACTGCTTTCGTGAAAGAAGGCGCAACAGTTGTCATTGTTGACTTAAATGCAGAGCTTGGAAACGAGACAATTAAGGAATTACAACAATACCAACCTGAATCGATGTTTATGCAAGCAAATCTTGCAGAGCATGAAAAATTAGGGGATATTGTCAAAGAAGTTGCTGAGAAATTTGGCAAGATTGATATTTTAGTAAATAATGCACATGCATCAAGAATGGGCTCTATTGCAGAAACAACAAAAGCCGATTTCGATTTATCGTTTAATACGGGATTCTATCCAACATTCTACTTAATGCAAGCGGCACTTCCATATTTAAAAGAAACAAAAGGAAATATTATTAATTTTGCATCTGGCGCGGGCATTAACGGAGATGTAAATCAAGGTTCGTATGCAGCTGCAAAAGAAGCAATTCGTGCTATTACGCGTGTAGCAGCAAATGAATTTGGTCCATTTGGAATCAATGTAAACATCATTTCTCCAATTGCCAAATCACCAGGTATGGTGCAATGGGCAGAAGAAAACCCAGAATACTACCAAGGTATGTTAGCGAAAATTCCACTAAGAAGATTAGGGGAAATTGAGGAAGATATCGGACGTGTGGCTGTATTCCTAGCAAGTGAAGATTCTGCTTATATTACAGGTCAAACAATTATGGTAGACGGTGGCTCTATTAAACTACGTTAATAATGAGTGCTTTGCGTTTCAATCATATAAATCATGCCGTGTCGTTTAGACGACATGGTCATAAAAAAATTAGAAGATAAGGATTACATCATGACTCAACAACAAAAGAAAAAAATCCACTACGCTTGGTGGTTATTAATTGCTGTATCAATTATGGTCGGTGTAGGTAAAAATGGTATTTCGACTGCAGGTGGATTATTCCTAACACCTGTTACGGAAGATTTAGGTATTGGTATGGGGAGCTTAACTCTATACTTTAGTATTGCCTCTATTGTTACAATGATTTTCTTACCGATTGCAGGTAAGTTAATGGCGAAATATGATATACGATTAATTTTAATCGTTTCGATTGTATTAATGGCTGGTTCGTTCGCCATGTTCGGCTTTATGAGCTCTGTGTGGGGCTGGTATTTATTCTCGATTCCAATGGCAATTGGTTCGATTTTTATTACACAAATGGCAGGCCCTGTATTAATCAATAACTGGTTTAAGAAGCATAATGGTTTAGCAATCGGGATCATGGTAGCAATCGGTGGTGTATTTGGTGCCATTATTCAACCGTTTGCGGGGAACTTAATTGCTACGCAAGGCTGGAGATTTACGTATATTGCTTTAGGTTTAGGTGTAGCAGCGGTGATCATTCCAATCGTATTATTAGTCATTCGAATGGCTCCCCAACAAAAAGGATTACAACCATTAGGTATGGATGAAGTGAATACGAACGAAAATGCTACGGCACAACAAGAAACATTAACTGGTGTAGCAGCGGCAGTCGCAAAAAAATCGAGCGCATTTTACGCATTATTATCGTTCTTCTTCATCATCACATCGATTGCGAGCTTCAGTCAACATATTGCGCCGTTCGCAATGGGCGTTGGCTATGATATTAAATTTGCTGGTAGCGCACTAGGTGCAATGCAGATCGGTGTATTAATCGGTGCTTTATCGTTTGGTGTATTAAGTGATAAAATTGGTGCAAAAAATACAGCCGTATTCGGCATGCTATTAGGTTTAGTGCCGGTTGGTATTTTCCTAACAGTTCCTGAAAACCCAACATTATTTACTGTCGCTATTGGTATTTTTGGGTTTGTTGTAGCATCACTAGGTACACTAGGTCCACTTTTAACAACTGCTTTATTTGGTAAAAAAGATTACAGTCAAATTTACTCTACTGCAGCGATTGGTTTAGCAGTTGCAGGTATTATTGCGTTACCTGGATACGGATTTATTTATCAATTCACAGGTAGCTATACATTTGTGCTATATGCACTTGCCTTCATGTTAGTTTTAAATGCACTATTAGTAGTAGTAGCATTTAAAGGTAAAAAGAAATTAGAAAAAGCAGGCATGTGGAAGTAATTACACTTTCGTGCACAATAAATAGATAAGTTAGTATAAGTTTCATTAAAATCATCCCATTGCTATCATGCTTAGCATTGGGGTGATTTTTTCTTGATTATTTATACAAGTATCTTAAAACTGTGGCCATTTATAGCGTGTATATCGTCGCTGTATCCGGTCAAAATCCACCGGCACGAGCAAAAGCTAGCCTCCTATCCAGTCAAAATCCTACAGTGAATTTAGGCTAATTTTTAAAGTCAATCGTTATTAGGCTGGAACATTAAAATGAACTTATTTTACGTGAAATGATGGGGGATTATTTTTCAATTCTACGATCCTCCATACTAGAGAAAAATGAAATCTTTTTCTTTTTAGTTAGGAAATAATTGGCGCATGGAATCTCGCGAATTTATGGTAGAATGTATGGCTGAAAGGAAAACATCATGAAAAGAACAGCATATTTTGATAACGCAAAAGCTATATTAATTTATTTAGTTGTATTAGGGCATTTAATGTCGGGCTATTTAAATGAAAACCAATATGTAGATACTTTGTATTTAGTCATCTATTTATTTCATATGCCAGCTTTCATTTTAATAGCGGGTCACTTTTCTCGAAAGATTAAAAGTCTAGATGATATAAAGAAACTAGGTAAAACGCTAGTGTTACCTTATGTTATATTCCAAATTTTATATACCCTTTACTATAGGAACGTTTTTGGGGATCATGTACAATTTGAGTTTTTTGAGCCACGCTATGCGTTATGGTTTTTAGTGAGCATGATTATGTGGAAAATGATGCTATGGGTATTTAGTAGTCATAAAGGGATGATTGTAGTATCGATAATTGTATCATTATTAGTAGGTTATGTGAGTGAAGTAAACGAGTGGCTATCACTATCGAGAACATTTTTCTTCTTCCCCTTCTTTTTAATGGGCTATTACTTAAATCGTGAAAACTTTGTAAAGATGAAAAATAAATGGAATGTACGGGTTGCCAGTATGTTAGCTGGTACACTGATTGTATTTGTTTATCTATACGGAGATGTGCGGTGGAAAGAATGGTTTTTTGGAAGAGTACCATATGAAGACATTAGCTATGGGCTGTTGGAATCAAGTGTCTTAAGTAGATTATTTATATATGTGTTAATGATAGTAAGCACATATATTTTCTTATCGCTCGTCCCTACGGAAAATCAGTTTTATACAAATATTGGCGGTAAAACGTTAGGGGTTTACTTATTACATTTATTTATCATTAGAGCATTTAAAGAAACAGACATTTATGTATGGATAGAAGATACAGGGAATTATATGGCTTTGTTTGCCATAGCCTTTCTCATTGTATATGTCCTATCGAGTAATTGGGTGTGGAGAGTAACTGCGCCATTAATTACGGTGAATAAAAAATAATAGTTATGTGAGGGAAGGGGACGTCTGAGAAGACATCTCCTTTCTTTAGTATATTTTTAACTTCTTTCAGCAGGTGTTCAAACATAGTGGTGCTTCTTTTGCTAACAGAGCAAGCTTGTTCAATATGAGATAGGTTACAATAAACATGAATGAAAGAGTGTAAAGGAGTTAGTTTGACATGATTTATGCGATTGTTTTGTTTGTACTTGCAGGCATAGCAGAAATAGGTGGCGGTTATTTAATCTGGTTATGGTTAAGAGAAGGCAAACCGTTTTATTGGGGTGTATTTGGAGGAATCGCCTTAGCTTTATACGGTGTAGTGGCTACATTTCAATCATTTCCATCGTTCGGTAGAGTTTATGCGGCCTATGGAGGCGTATTTATTGTGCTTTCTGTCCTGTGGGGATGGGGCATTGATAAAAAAACACCAGATTTATATGATTGGCTAGGTGCAGGGATATGCTTAGTCGGTGTAGCAGTCATGCTATTAGCACCACGATCATAAAGAAGCAGTGATTGTTCGGGCTAGATGCTTTTGGTAAAGCTGTATTGAGAACACTAGCCTAGAACACCGCCGATATGCTGACGGTGCTCATATGAAAAGTGCAGCTGGCGCAAATGTTTTGCGAAAATTGAAATGGACCTCAGTGCAACATCGGATAGTCATAAATAGCACCTAAATTCTTATTCCTGCATAAAGAAACGCTTTCTTTCTTTCGTAATCCATCCTTCTAAGTCTTCATCATATCGTCGAATAAGACGATTCACTAACACATCATGCCATATATAATCTTCCAATAAATAAATATGAACGGGGTCATCCGTATAAAAGGCAATCGCTCGGTCTTCTAATGATGGACCATAAATCATTTCTTCTGAATCAATTGATAAAATAAACCAATGGGCGCTCGTATGGGCCTCTGTAAAAGGGGTAATCCGGTGAATATCCAGTTGTTTCACTGGATTTTGTACATGTAATGTGATCCCTTGAATGATAATCTGTTCATCCACGGCTTGTAACGCTTCTTCTAATAACTCGTACATATCATCCCACATCGAAAGGACAATTTTCTTTTGGGCTTTACTAATTAATTCTTTGCAATAGCTGATAATCGTTTCCCGCTCCTTCAACGTAATCACACGATTATCTAACTTCACTTCGTTATTTTCTAAAGTTTTTAGCCCTTTCCTTAATGTGTTGAACGTATTTTCCCATTCCATCGACGTTTTTTTTAGAAATACATCTACAGGTAAAGGGGAATAGGTTGTACTATTAGGCAATTCTTCTTTTAAAGCAATTCCTCTTTGTACTAAGTTGTCGAGAACATCATAAATGCGTGCGCGAGGAATACCTGAATTTTTACTCACTTGATAGGCGGTTGTAGCCCCTAATTTTACAAGCGAAATATAACATTTTGATTCATATTCATTAAAGCCAATACTTTTTAATTGATTGATTAATGCATTCATAAAAAACACCTCGTCTCTTTTTAATATTAACGGAAACAAAACTATTTACAAGCAAGCACTCATTAGTTACTATTTCGGTAGTAACTAATGAGAAGAGGATAAAGAATGTTTTTTGAATTAGATCCTACGATTTTAATAATTTTAATTGTATTTGGTTTTTTAGCTGCTTTTATTGATTCGGTCGTTGGAGGAGGAGGCTTAATTTCCTTACCGGCATTAATGTTTACAGGATTACCACCAGCTACGGCTGTGGCGACGAACAAATTAGCGGGAACAGTCGGCTCATTGACAAGTACGATTATGTTTTATCGCTCGGGGAAGCTGGATTTAAAATCAGTTATTAAATTTTTCCCATTTGTATTTATTGGCTCAATGATAGGTGCCTGGATTGTACATCTACTAAATCCAGATGTATTAAAACCGTTAATGCTCATCATGTTAGCGGGTGTGGCTGTTTACACAATCTTAAAAAAAGATTGGACCCAACAAAAAGAACAAGTGCAGTTGTCACGAGGAAAATGGATTTTGTTTATCGGTGTTATTACTGTGATTGGCTTTTATGATGGGTTTTTAGGACCGGGGACAGGTTCCTTTTTAATTTTCGCTTTTTTAATGATGGGCTTTAACTTTTTAACAGCAGCGGGGAATGCAAAATTTCTGAATTTCGGTAGTAATATTGCAGCGCTTATAATGTTTATCATTTTAGGACAAGTCAATTTTGCATATGGTATTCCAATGGGGATTGCACAATTAGTCGGCTCCATTTGTGGCTCACAGTTTGCTATCAAAAAAGGAAGTAATTATGTCCGATTATTATTTATTACCGTTACAGTGACGATGCTTATTAAAAATGCTTATGACTATGTTCAAACGTATATTTCGAAATAAGTATGTTTATTTAATTGATAAAGAAGTAGAAGAGGGCGTCCCAAAGTTACGGTTGGGGCGCCCCTTTTATGATAGGGAGTCTCTAGTAGGCATAAAAATATGTTTCATTTAGACAATAACAAGATGATGGTCACAGTAGTAGTTAGATGTGCTTTCAATAGAATTTACTTATGTCTGTCGAAGAAGGTTGGATGATATCTGTTATTGCAAGATAGAGGTTTTCTGGATATTCAGCTATACGGTGACATAAATACAAGTACCACTCTGTTCCGTAAGTTAAATATACTTTGCTGTTGTATCCTTTATTTTTTAACTCTTTTAACAAATCGGGACGTATCCCGTAGAGCATTTCTATTTCTACCTGTGGCTGTTTGAAGTATTGACGATGTTCTATTTCTTGAATAAGTGTCTCATCATGTGTGGCGATGGATATTGGATGATTCGCATCGAGTAATTGTTCTACAAATTGGAGGTAACGATCATTTAAATCTGTTGATCTAGCCATCGCAATAGTAGAAGGTTCTTGATAAGCGCCTTTGACAAGTCGTATTTTCCCAGGATAGTGAATCAGTTCTTGAAGATCATCGTTTGAGCGAAATAAATGTACTTGTATAGTGATTCCCACATTAGGGTACTGCTCTGTTGTTTTTTTATAGATAGTCAGAATATCGTTTGTTTTCGATGATTCCTCCATACTAATCATAACGGTTATGCCGTATTCTTGTGCTTTTTTAGCTATCTCCAGTAAATGAAGATAGGCTGTATCTGGGTTCACAGATAGCCCGATATGCGAAAGATCTAGTGAAACCGTTTGCTGCATAGACATAGTGCCCATTTCTTCAATCAGATTTAAAAATTCCTGTTTTGCTTGTTGGCATTCTTCTAAATTCGTCGTATTTTCCCCTATATATTCCAATGAAACAGAATAGCCATTTGAAATCAGTTCTTTTGCTATGACGATCCCATCTTTTCTCTTTTCGCCAGTGACAAATCTTTGTGCGGCTTTTAATAATAGCGGATAGAGCTCCTTCGATTGTTGAATGTGGGATTTAATCTGTTCATTTCGTGCAACGGATTTCAGTGCTTGGGTGAATTGAATTTCTGGATTCATCATTATTATACATCTCCCTTTTCCTATTTGAGTTCACTTTATCATGATAAACTGGTCTATATTAGTACCATTTATTTCATTTTTTGATAGTGCCAATTTTAGTGGAGGGGAAATGTACAGATGCTGTGGATACCTATTGATCGATCTTTAGATATACCGTTAATTCGACAAGTCTATCAACAAATACGAGAACGAATTTTAAAGGGGGAATTACAAGCTGGAGAAAAATTACCCTCAACACGTGAACTATCTGGTGAGTTAAAAGTGTCTAGAAATGTCATATTAGAAGCTTATGATCAACTAATGGCGGAAGGCTTTTTAACTTCCCGAACGGGTTCAGGGACATTTGTAGGAGAAGGAACTTTTTTAGAGCCACCTAAAAAGCCGCCTTTATTTCACGCTTTCAATTTGGAGGACGATACAAACGAAGATGATCACATCATCAACTTTCGTTCAGGGATTCCAGCATTAGATTTATTTCCGCGTAAGACATGGGCGAAATTGTCTTATGCCGTATGGAATGATACATCAAATGCGATGTTCGGCTATGATATTCCTGAAGGACGTCCAGAATTAAGAAAGGCTTTATCACGTTATTTATTGAAAACAAGAGGAGTGAATTGTCACCCAGAACAGATTGTCATTACGTCTGGGGCAACGCAAGCATTAATGCTTGTTTCTAAATTGCTCTTATCTCCTGATGATACAGTCGTCATGGAAGACCCCATCACGGATGACATTCAAACGATTTTTAGAACTACAGGTTCAGCTCTTTACCCCATTCCTGTGGATGAATATGGGATGAAGACATCTTTGTTGCCAGTACATACAAACCCAAAGTTTGTTTTTGTGACGCCTTCCCATCAGTTCCCTTTAGGTGGAACGTTACCGATTCAAAGACGCATTCAATTAATTGAGTACTCCAGACAAATAAATTGTTATGTGGTGGAGGATGACTATGACAGTGAGTTTCGATATGAAGGTTCACCCGTCAGTTCACTGCAGGGACTAGAGCCGGATCGTGTATTATATGTTGGTTCATTTAGTAAAATCTTATCACCAGCTCTTAGAATAGGGTATTTAATTCTTCCTTTGCATCTTGTTGAAAAATGTAGAAGGCTAAAATGGTTTTCAGATTTACATACCCCTTCTGTCGATCAGCTTGTCCTTACTCGGTTTATTGAGGAAGGCTATTTAGAACGACATATTACAAAGATGAAAAAAATTTATAAAAAGCGCAGAGATTTTCTGATTGATTGTATTAAAGCTACATTTTCGAACAAGATTACTATTTTCGGTTATTCGACGGGGTTACACCTTATTCTTGAAGTGCCAGACTTCCATTTTTCAATTCAAGCACTGAAACAAATCGAACGGGCGGGTGTGAAAGTATATCCGGTAGAAGATCATACAATTGAAAAAGGAAACCATCCTAATCGAATTATTTTAGGCTATGGGCATTTAAATAATGAGGAAATAAAAGAGGGTGTCACTAGGCTGTATAACGCAATCTATAGATGTTAACGACGAAAAGAAAGGCTGATTAACTCCTAAAGGTAGGAAAAAAATTAGCCTTTTTATTTGTAAGCTAGGTTGAATAATATTATTAATTTTAATGCAAATATAGAAAGAATCACACGATGGTGAAGTCCCCTTTATTATTAAACCAAACGTTAGTTTCGAAATTAATCTATCTAAAAAAATAATATAATGACGATAGCACCGGACAGATTAGCAATAAAATGTGAAATAGCACTTATCCAAGCATTGTTTGTTTTGTAAAATACAACACCGTATAGAACACTATTTATGAAGATGAAGAAAATATCATAACTGACTACAGCAATATTTCCGGCTGCGAAATGACCAAATGAGAATATAATCGAAGTCAAAATTAAAGTTGGAATTATTGGTAATAACCCGCTTAATTGTTTTTGGAAAAAACCCCGCCATGCAATTTCTTCACCTATTGCAAAAATGGCAAGTTGAAGAACAAGTAATAATATTTTATCAAGCGAAATCACAAATTCTGTTCTGTTATAAATGTGTTCTATGAATTCAGGCAAGAACAGTGTTGCTAAAGTAAAACAGATAACGTTCATAATAGTTGGTGAAAAAATCCAAAACCAAATTGATTTGTCTTTTAAATTAGTACCGATAGCTTTTACATTTAAACTATCATCAGAAGTAACATTTCTTTTCGAAAATCTATTGATAAAGAAAAATGCAATACCAACAATAACAGATAAACCAGCAATATTAACCCCAAAAAAATTAGAAAAAGAAACAATAGCCATGACTACTATTGCAACCAAGCATATAATTTTATTTTTAGCCAAATTTATTTCCCCCTCTTTCCTATAAGTCTTTAAACTTATCTTTTTGTACTATATTTAGTTGAATTAGTTCTAATTAATTTGGGTTTTAAACTATCAGTAATAGTAGTTTATCCTTGGTTACATTGATTAAGAACAAACTTCATTTTTGTTTTAATGTGAAGTCCCCAGAAGTAGTTGTAACGGTTAAGGTCTTATCACCTTCGCCAATTACGCCAATGGCATGATTTTCTCCTATATCTTTAGAGATTATATCCTCCAATTGAATACTTGGTTTTCCAGAATCCCCTTTGAAGTCTACTTTGAGTGATTTTGGTTTTTCCTCAAAAGTAGCTTCAACATCTCCGCTCGTCGTCACAATATCTAATTCATTTAAGATTTTTTTCATTCCCACAGTTATGTCTCCAGAGCTTGTTTTAGCTTGTCCTCTCTGAGAGATTAATTCCTGCATCTCTACATCTCCACTAATAGACTCAATCAAGAAGTTTCCCATTGCGCCATGTTCAATTTTGATTGAACCACTAGTAGACATCATGGAACTAACCGCTGTGGTATTCAAGTTTTTGACGATTTGATCTCCAGAATCAGATATGATTTCAATATTTTTAGCGGTTATATTTTCAGTATTAATATCCCCAGAAGTAGTTTGTACTAACAACTCTTCATAAGTTCTTTCAGGTAATGTAATTTGTAAGGTTAAGTCCTTTTCACCTCCAAATTTAATGCCTAAACTATCGGCATTTGGCAAGAATGATATTTTTAATTGGTTATTAAGCTCTTCAATATTTATATGGTATTTATGTTTAAATGACTGAGCGATTTTCCCTTCTAATTTCACTAATATGTGATTGGAGGAACCTGAAGTAATTTCAATGTCAGTAGCGTTTGTTTGAAAGCTAATTATTTTTATATCATCGAGTTCAATTATTTTCTCTTCCTGTAGGGGCACTAATGTGAAGTACTCCTTTTTAAACAAAAAGCCGATGAGAACTACTAAAAAAGCTATGAGTAACAGCCCTACTATTCCTTTTTTCATCTCTTGTTCCCCTTTTCTTCAACTAATCCCTTTAAAGAGTTATTACTAGGGTACCGTTACATCTATTTCCTCTATATTTCTAATGGATAAATACCCTATTAGTAAACCAAACAACCCAAGGGAAATAGGAACTGCGATAATGGAAAACAGAGTAAAATTGTCGCTTGTAGAACTAGTTAGGGAGACGAGGAAAATAGAAGAAACAATTGTAGCTGGTGCCGATTTTCGAGGCATTCCAAATAATAAAGGAATAAGGCTCAGTCCAGCAGTAGCAAGAGCATGAAAGAATGCAGTTACGATACTTTTAGTAAGTGCTTCTATTTTGATTTCGCCTGGTATAAGGTCGAAAAATAAATCGAGTACATAGACAAGCCCATTCATAAACACTGTAGACAACATAACGGTTAGGAAGGTGAAAGTGACAATAATAGTTAACTTAGACAGCATGATTTGTTTACGTTTAATTGGATAGGTGAACATGATATTAATCGATTTATTTCTATATTCATCGATTACTAACTTAACAATAAGTACAGATGCGAAAATAACGAATGTTGCACGTATTGTAGAACTCATGATAAGTGTGACCATTTCAAAATCCTCAAAAGGGACGTTCTCGTCTAACTTTTCCAAAGTATAAATCATAAGTAGGCAGGCAATGAATCCGATATTCGCCAAAAGCACGCCTTTCCAATAATTGAACAGTTTATATTTTTTTATCTCAAGTTTTATAAGTTTAAACATTTATTCTACCTCCATTGATTATCTTGAAAAAGTAATCTTCTAAGGTGTGATCTTTTTTATTTATAGATTCAACTAAAATATTATTTAATACAAGTGTCTTCGATATTTCTCCTTGTGGTGTGTTTAGGTCATATATACGAATAGTTGTATCATCAAGTACCTTAAAGTTAGAAATGTTTAATTTATCATGTATTTCATAGGCTGCTTTCTTTACATCATCCGTTTTCAATTCGATATACTCTGTATTTTGAAGACGAATATCGTCCATTAATACTTCTTCAATAAGCTGCCCACCTTTGATCACCGCAATAGTATCGGCAATCTGCTCTATTTCGCCAAGAATATGGCTAGATAGTAACAATGTCATGCCATAATCTTTACTTAACATTTGGAAAAGATTTCTAAATTCTTTAATTCCTAGAGGATCTAGTCCATTTATTGGTTCATCTAAAATGAGAATTTCTGGTTTCGTTATAATAGCTCTTGCAACACCTAGGCGTTGCTTCATCCCTAAAGAAAAATCTTTTACGGCTTTTCCTTCAAAATTTTTTAGTTGCACCATACTTAAAACAGAATTGATCGCATCTGTGTTGTAGTAACCCATATATTCACAATGAAGCTGTAAATTCTCTCTTGCCGTTAATTTGTCATAAAAAACAGGATATTCAATAACGCTACCCATACTTTTTAGCATTTCGTAAGATGTCGATGTTACTTTTTCACCAAGGACGAGAATTTCTCCGCTTGATGGTTTCAATAAATTCATAATCATGCGCATAATCGTCGTTTTACCGGAACCGTTCGGGCCTAATAATCCATAAATTTCACCCTTTTTTACATGCATATTTACATTTGATACGACGGCGTTCCCTTGGTAAATTTTTGTGAGATTATTTGTTTGAATAATATAAGTCATATGCCGCGCCTCCCTTCTACTCTTTCTATTCTATTGATAGGATGTTTCTTTTTTATTACCCATTTCTTACAAAAATCTTAAGCCACAGTATGGATTAAAAAGAAACACGCTTTAATTCAACAGTAAATGTAGTTTTTTGGTAGGGGGTACTATCTAAAAATATATTTCCTCCTAATTGTTCAACTAATCTTTTCGTAATAGTTAAACCTAGCCCACTTCCTTGATAAAGCTTGTTCCTAGAATCCTCCATTGTGTATAGTCGTTCAAAGACACGATCCCGGTCTATTTCTGTAATTCCTTTTCCATTGTCCGATACTTCTATGTATACATAGTCGTTTCGATAAGTAAGCTTGAACCCAATTGTTTTCCCGTCTGCTCCATACTGGATTGAATTTGAAATTAAGTTATGGACTATACGCTGGATAGCGTCTTCGTTTCCTAAAACAAACATATGTCCTTCGGGTATTTCAATTGATACTTCAAATTCTTTCTTTGTTAAAATCTCATAATAATCTAGAATGATTTTTCGACATAGTTCACTCACATTTACTTTTGAAATTTCAAGTTTACTATCTTCAGATTCAAGCTTAACTAGTTCAAAAAAGCGTTTAATTAAATCTAAGACTTCTACTGTTTTTAAATGAACCGTATGTAGTAAGGATTTTCTTTTTTCTTCAGTAATGTGTTCTTCATGTACTAGCATTTCGATATAACCAAGCACAACAGTAAGAGGTGTTCTAAGATCGTGAGAAATATTAGATAACATCTTTCGCATGGATCTTTCTATTTTATGAAAATTAGCCACCGTTTTTTGATTATGTTCTACAAGGCGGTTTATTTGCAGTAATAATTTTTGGATGTGCTGATGATTTGTGTACAATAATAAATTTTCATGCGTGTTATTATTAATCGTTTCTTGAAGCTTCTTTTCGATATAGTAAATCTCTTTTATATGTACTTTACGCTGGTGAAAGAAATATACATTCAGTCCTAGAGAGAAAATAAATAAAATAAGAGCTAAATAAGTCATATTAAAATTCCCCCAGCTTATAACCAATTCCCCATAAAGTTTTTATATATTTGGGATGGGAAGGGTCATCTTCGATTTTTTCTCGAAGACGTCGAATATGTACATTGATGACATTTTCATCTTTATAATATTCCTCTTGCCATACGAGGTTATATAGCATAGACTTTGTAAAAACTTGATTTGGCCTACTGATAAATAGCTTTAAAATATGAAATTCTTTTGAGGTGAGTTTTACATCGACATTATGTTTTTTCACAGAAAAGCTATTTATATCAATGATTAAATCCCCAATTTCAAGACAATCATTTTGTCTAATCTCCTGTTGATTGGTTGGTAACATATAATCCGTTGTTCTTCTAATAAGGGCTTTAATTCTCGCGATTAATTCAATCATCGAAAAGGGTTTGGATATATAATCATCTGCACCAAACCCAAGTCCTAAAGCTTTATCTACATCCTCTCCTTTGGCAGACATGATTAGGATAGGAATCGTACTTTTAGTTCTAATTAATTTTAAACATTCTATGCCATCTAATTTAGGAAGCATAAGATCTAGTAAGATCAAATCGAAGTTTTGTGTATTTACTATTTTTAGTGCTGCCTCTCCATCAAAAACAGCTGTTACCGTAAATCCGTTTTTCTCTAAAGTTTCATGAATCATAGTGCTTATATCATGATCATCTTCTACGATTAAGATTCGTTTATTCAAATATATCCCGCCCTTTACACCTTGATTAAGTAATTTAATTGAAGTTTAACAGCTATTTTACATTATACTCATGTCTTTTATGTATCAAAAGAAATCGTAAAAATTAGGGACAGTCTATTTCTGAAATTATTTATCGGTGCATAAACATTGCGGCAGTTATTTACTGGGCTCGGAATCCATGTACTATTAGAGGTTTTAGCGAATGTTATTATACCTGTATTCATTTCCTCTTTACTATTTTTATGGAAATTCAAATACAATAAAACGAAATGTAAATTAGTGGAGATTTCTTCGTCTCCACTAATTGATTAGGGGGAACTTAGGATAAGAATGGGTTATTTTATTTCAATAGTATAAAAAGGGGTAGGGGCTTAACGTAAATATAGTTTTGTCTATTTAGTACTTGCAAAAGCATCTTATTTCAATTGAATTTCAATCGGTGTTAAGTCGATTTCTTTCTTCCCGATTTTAAAGTAAGGTTCAAGGATAATGGTTTCTGTATCTATGCCTTTTTCGAGAATAATTGAATTGTCATCTTCCCTTCTTAAAGAGGCGTAGCCATTCTTGGTTTTAATTTTCCCTCTAAATAGGAAGCGCTCTCCTTCAAGTCCCGCTTGTTTTTGAATATCAAAATGGACAATTAGACTTGTCTTATTAATAACTGCATCTGTAAATTGAACGATATAATCTTGGTCTTCGGATGAGGATATTTGTTGCAAGGATTGTGTTTTTGAAGGTAATGTTTCAATCGGAACATTAAAGGTCCATTCTCCAAACACTCCTGCTATATAGGTAAACGTAATAGGTAAAGTCGTAAGATTGTTCAATTCTCGATCATTATGAAAAATAATTGCCCCAATGTAGGCATCACCCTCTTTGACTAATCGGGCATTTGTTCCTCCGAATCCATCCGTGTCATCGTTTTGTGTAAACAAGTCATAGGTATACCCAGACTCCGGTCCTTTGCCGCCACTAATCTCATCGGATAAATTTGCACCGGTAGCTTTAAATGTAATCCCTAAAAAATAGCCATCGTAGAAAGCGGAAGTAATAGCCATCGTTACACCATTGTTTGTCACAGACTCATTAACCTCTGTTAATAACTGCTCTGAAGCCAGTTCCTCGCCAATCGATAACTGAAACTTTTGATAGTAATCTCCGATAAAGGGGACCTCTGCTAATACATTGCCGATGGGTGCAATGACTAGGCCGGATGCTAGCAATGCAGCGGCAGCTACAGAACTGAAAATCGAAATACGTTTGCTAATTGTTTTGTTTTTACGAAGCTTTTGTATTTTTTTACCTTTCGAAATCCCCTGTTGAATGGCGTGCTGTACTTCCGCTTTTGGCACTTCAATCTCTTCAAATAAATCGTTTCGCATAGTATTCCTCCTCTAATACACTTTTCAATTGTATTTTTGCTCGCCGTAAGTGTGTTTTGATTGTAGAAGGTGGTTTGCCAAGCACATTCGAAATGGTTTTAATCGGTAAATCGTAAAAATAATATAATGTGATACAGTTGCGATAATCTGCATTTAAATTACTCAAAGCTGCGGACAAATCAATAGCTGCTTCCTCTGACTGATTAGATTCTAAAATGAATTGAATCGTTTCATCTGGTAATTGTACAGTCCGTTTTTGTTTTTCTAGCATTTTGTAGGCAGTATGAATCAGTATTTTTACAAGCCACGTACTAAAAAAAGAGGGCTCCTTTAATTGTTTGATGGACAAAAATGCTTGAAATGTTGCTTCTTGCACTACGTCTAATGCATCTTCTTTGTTTTGCATATGTAGGTAAGCCATTTTATAGAGTTTTTCACTTTCATGCATGATGATTTGTTCAAATGCCTGTTCATCTCCAGCAATGGCTGCATAAACAAGTTGAGTTGAATCGGTCATATTGCAACCTCCTTTCACCTATTAGAGGCAATAGAACCTTTAAAAAGTTTCAAGATTATGTAAGTATATCAAAAAAGGCAGGGATTCTTCTAAATATAGTTATCCCGAACATTATTTGTAGATTTGTTTTGGAACTATTTGGTTGTTCGCTCGTATATGAAGAAAGACAGAAGGGGGGCTACATAATGCAGGAACAAGAAATTTTGACGATTACGAATTTGACAAAGAGCTATGACAATAAAGAAATATTAAAAGGGATTGACTTGCATGTTTCAAGAGGCGAAATTATTGGCTACATTGGTCCGAACGGTGCAGGAAAAAGTACAACAATCAAAATCATTTTAGGGATGGAAGGTGATTATGGAGGCGAAATTAAGCTGTTCGGAGAGAATATCCAGCAAGGTCAGATTGAATACAAACGAAGAATTGGCTATGTACCAGAAATAGCGGATGTGTATGATAATTTAACGGGTTATGAATATTTAACCTTTATCGGCCAACTGTATGGGCTAGATTTAGAAGTGGCTACGACTAAATCCGAAACGTTAATGACGTTATTTGGTGTTGGTGAAGCGTATCATTCACGGATTTCTTCTTATTCGAAAGGGATGCGGCAAAAGCTGTTAATTATATCTAGTCTTATGCATAATCCAGATATTTTGTTTTTAGATGAACCGATTAATGGATTAGATGCAAATAGTGTCATGATTTTCAAAGAAATTTTGTCTCAATTGGCTGCGCAAGGCAAGACGATCTTTTATTCGTCTCACCTCATGGATGTTGTTGAAAAAATTAGTAGCCGCATTATTTTATTGAATGACGGAAAAGTCGCTGCGGACGGCACATTTGCTGAGCTACAGGCAGATAATGCTACAGGAACATTGGAGGGCATCTTTAATCAGTTGACGGGCTTCGACAACTATAAGGAAATTGGTGAACAATTTGTTTCCGTTGTACAAGAGGTGTCATGATGAGAGATTTTAAAACATTAAAACTGCTGGATAACATGCGATTTCTTTTTAGTAAAATGGGGATCGATTATGAGGTCATGAGGCAAATCCTCCACATTAAGCTGACAATGGACGAGCGCAGGGTGCCTACTTTATTTAGCCAAACGGCAACGAAAAAAAACGAAGAGAGAAAGTACGGTTATATTAAATCTTTATGGATTTATGCTTTGATCGGTCTTGTTCTGATTCCGTTTATGGCTTTTGACGACAATTTTCTTTTTCAGATGAGTATTACGTATGCCATCATTATTTTTATGATTATGACATCCATGATTGCGGATTTCTCTTCTGTCCTATTGGACGTACGAGATAGAAGTATTCTGTCCACTAAGCCTATCGCCGCAAAAACGGTGAACGCAGCGAAATCCATGCATATCCTCATCTATTTAACGTATTTAACGATTGCTGTAACGGGGATTCCTCTTATCGTCAGCTTGTTTCAACAAGGCATTCTGTTCTTTATCTTAACGGTGTTTGAACTTGTGTTAATCAATATTTTTATCGTCGTTCTTACGGCCATCTTATATATGGTGATTTTACGATTTTTTGATGGGGAAAGGCTAAAGGATATTATTAATTATGTACAAATTGCCTTGTCATTAGTACTGATGATCGGCTATCAATTCCTCGTCAGGTCCTTTGAACTTGTTAATTTAGATATCGTTATGGAGTTTCATTGGTGGAGTGTTTTTCTTATTCCGATGTGGTTTGCTGCACCGTATGAGTTACTGCTAAATGGAGATCGGTCTGTATTTACAATCGTATTCAGCATTTTCTCAATCGTTATGCCCATCGTATCGATTGGGCTATATATTAAGCTAATTCCGACCTTTGAACGCAATCTGCAAAAATTATTAAATACAAGCAAGTCGAAAAAGGCAAAGCACAATCGCCTAAAGGAGTCGTTATTAAGAGTTATTTGCCAAACAAATGAGGAAAGAGCTTTTTATCGTTTTTCTTCTCTTATGCTGAAACAAGAGCGTGAATTTAAGCTGAAAGTCTATCCATCTTTAGGATTTTCTTTCGTTATTCCGTTCGTTTTTATGTTTAATGTGATGAGAGCAGAAAATGTGGATTATGCGGTCAGCACGAGTTATTTAACGATTTATTTTAGTATGTTCATTATTCCGACTGCTGTGCTTATGCTTGGTCATTCGGCCACATATAAAGCTGCTTGGATCTATAAAGCGTTCCCAATTGAGAACTATACGGAGTTAAAAAAAGGTAGCTTAAAAGCGTTTTTGATGAAGTTGTATATACCAATATATGTCGTGTTAAGCATAGTCTTTTGCTTTATTTATGGAACAAGGATCCTTTCAGATTTATTGGTTGTTTTAGTAGCTAGCTGTTTGTACACGGTCATTTGTTATATCGGACTTGGGAGCAACATTCCTTTTGCCAAGCCTTACAATGAAATTGGCGATGCCCAAGGGTGGAAAACATTCTTGCTGCTTATTCCGATAGCCATTTTAGCAGGGATTCATTACTTCATGGCATCAAAGTTTAGCTATGGCGCGGTCATTTACTTAGTCGTACTGATCGTTATAAATGTCGGTGCTTGGAAGTTCTTATTGAAACGAGGGAAGTGACATAGGAGGCAATGATTTTTGGGTGTTAAGAAGTATAGGTTTTAATGAACTATAGAATGGTGTGATTTTGAGTTTCACACCATTTTAGCGCTATTTTTTCTAAAACTGAAGACGTAAACAAAGGGTGATGACTGTGAAGTGGAGTAAAACGAAAGCCATACTGGAAGGCTTTTTATGTGAGAAGTTAAAAAAACGTATCCAGCTACATGCAACGGTTTATCGTATCCAGGATAGCCCGGGTAGAGTATGGATTACATTTGATAAAAAAGAAATCCTGAGTGCCTCGGATCTTACATTTGCCGTAAAGCATGGGCACTTATATGAACAGATGAAAGCAGAAGCCAATTTAAGTGGGATTCCGTATAACCAAAATTGGGAAGTCATGTTCCAATCTAAGGAACGAGAAGCTTTAGTAGGGGCCTCAGACCATGCAGAAGAAATCCTGATGAGGCAAAGCATTTTTGAAAGCTATCATCTGTATGCCCCATTGATGAATTATAGTCATTTGTCTATCGAAGAAGCATTAAAATCAGAAAATATCATCATCCGTGCATTTTCGATGTTTGATAAAAGGCTAGGAAAACGAACATTAAAGAAATTGCATTTTACGGAGGACACACATCCTTTAGTAATGAAATTTTATAACATACGATGTGCTGTTGAAGGAATAGAGAATGTGTTTTTGAGTTGGACAAAGGTTTGAAATGGACTGAAAATGAAAGAGAGGAATTGTGATGAAGTATACTTGTCCTTGCTGTGGTTATAAAACATTGACGGAAAAGCCACCTGGTACATTTGAAATTTGTGAAATATGTTATTGGGAAGATGATAATGTGCAATTTCATCATCCTGATGTTGAAGGAGGGGCAAATGTGCCATCATTAAAGCAAGCTCAACAAAATTACATACAATTTGGTGCTTGTGACGAAGCGAGTATTCCTTCTGTCAGAAAAGTGAATAATCTTGATGTGAAGGCCCCTGATTGGAAGATGGTCATGTAAGGAGTTTTTAAAGTCCTCTCCTTCTTTTATAGTAGGCTAGGCATATCAAAAGAATAATATCGGAGGGATCAGCGTGTTAAAAAAATTGCTGTGGATGATTCCGCTTGCACTTATATTAGGGATTGGCTTTTCGGCGTTAGGCTGGCCAATATGGGCGGCACTTGTAGTGTTTGCTTTAATAGCGTCACTTGAAATACCGTGGATGCTGTATATACTTTATCGATCACAAAATTTAAAGGGCATTACGAAGTATATTGATCAGCAACGAAATAATCCGATGTTTAACTATTTGTATCAATTGCGCGAGGGTTCAGATGCACAAATTACTGCAGCACTCGATCGTGTGTTAGAAAAATACAACAATCAAAAATTACAGGCGATATATGGTGCGAATCGCGCAGTGTTCTTAAAGGATTTTGATGCAGCACGTCGTCTAATCGCCCCTGTTGCACAAACGGAAATCGGACAATACACACTTGCGCTAGTTGCGGCATTGGAAAATGATGAGACAGAAATGAACATTTATACAGTACAAACGCCTTGGATGCAGTCGGGTTTAAATGCACAATTAGCCTTTGCTCGAGGAGATCGTGTGACATTTGAGCGTAATATGGAGCAGTCGATTAATGAATCTAAAGGTATTCAATATTATTCAAATATACATATGTTCGAACGAATGAAGCGAGAAATAGAATGAGATTTAGGAAGATGTGGCCATCCTAATGCGCGGTAATGCAGGACAAATAAGTAGATATGGAGTGGTCATTATGAGCAATAGCAAGCAGTCAAAGCTAGAGCAGTGGCGGGCAAAATATGCAGCGATACTGGTTGCATTAGGTTGTTTATATAGTTTCATTGTGAATTGGGGAGATAATTGGTTTTTGACAGGTTTAATGGGGTTAGGTGTATGCATATGCGGTACAATCGTTTTCTTCGATATAAAGCGGAGTTTGAAGCGTTAGAGTAGTGCATAGAAAGGGGGATAAAGATGCTAAGTAGAAAAGAAATTGAAGAGCTATTATTACAGGAAAGAAAAATTATACGCAAAGCGACAGCACATGATCGAGCGATAATACTTCAAAATGTAGAGCAACTATTAAATAAGTATAAAGGGAATAAAGAACATACAATTAAAATTTTAGAACTAAAAGCGATGATTGAAAGCGCGGAAATTATAGTAGATGAGGAAACCGAAACGTACATTCGTTATTCCATGACTATAACAAAAGAAGAAAAGCAAATAACGTTACAAGATTCACATTGGATGCTAATCCCGAAGTGAACGTTGGTTGAAGCAAAATATGAAGTAAGCACCAGGGAAATTAGCAAAAGCAGTGATAGATATCATTTTGAATGGTCCGTTGAAAGTGGCGGGTTTACGATCCGCTAACGGAATTAATCTGGGTGAAATTACTGGCTGTTACCTATAGATATTATAAAGGTGAGATTCATATTCTACGAAGGATTTTACTATAAAAATCGGATTTATTATTTACATAATATAGTAACGTTTGTTTTTGCGTCTATAACACCGCATGAGCGTGAAGAATGAGCTCTTCTTGCGGGGGCTCATGCGGCTAGCGCAAATACTTTTTTGAAAGTTGGATTCAATCTATAGCATCTATCCTAGTGGAATTTTTCCTTTAGCTTGCTTTAATGTCGCTACTATAAGAAAGCTCACAATGACTAATAAAAGCCAGGAACTCACCTTTCCTAGATGAACCAAACTCCATGCATCGGTTTGGTTTGGATATTCCCAAGCGCCAAAGAATGTTGCGATATTTTCGGCTATCCATATGAAAAATCCAATGAGCACAAAAGAAAATGCGAGTGGCATACGATAACGAGTTCCATCAACTTCATATGTGACCCACGATTGCCAAAAGACGATAATGACAAGGCCAGATAACCACCAACGAACATCAATCCAATAATGATGAGTGAAAAAATTCAAATAAATTGCAGCTGCAAGAGGTATCACTACCCAAAAAGGTGGCCACTTAACGAGTTCCACCTTTAACCTCCTCCATGCTTGGCAAAGATAACTCGCTACACTTGCGTACATGAATCCACTATACAAAGGTACTCCTGAAATTTTGAAATAACCTTCCTCAGGATAAGACCAAGAGCCCATATGTACTTTAAAAATTTCAAGAGCAAGTCCGATAAGGTGGAACAATGTGATAACCTTTAGTTCATCCTGTGTTTCAAGCCCAGAACGCACCATCCACCATTGCATCAAGAGGCAGATGATGAGTAACCAATCATACCGCGGTAGGAAGGGAAGGGTGATGATTTGTGTAATAGCCAAGGAGGCAAAAATAACGACTGGAAACAAACATGATAAAGCCTGCTCCCACCCAAAACGAACGAGTTGTTTTAGTGATCTCATGATTTGCGCCTCCTTGGCGAAGTTGATTCATTGGAATAATAGAAAAATAAATTATTCTTTTCCTTTAAGTATTAATTGTTTTTACTTTATTAATCTTGCGTGTTTTCAGTAATTCGGTATTCTAAAATATCTCCAGGTTGACAATCCAAAGCTTTACAAATTGCCTCTAAAGTTGAAAGCCTAATTGCTTTTGCCTTGCCATTTTTCAATATAGAAAGGTTAGCCATTGTTATTCCAACCCTCTCCGAAAGTTCTGTTACGCTCATTTTCCTTTTAGCTAGCATCACATCAATATTAATTATAATTGCCATTGTTTTCACCTCAGATTGTTAAATCATTTTCTGATTTTATATCGATGGCATCTTGTAAAAGCTTTTGAAGAACGGCAGCAAAGATGGCGATAACCATTGATGCAAAAATAAAGGCCATCCCGATGACAATAATACCTGGGGCATCATCCATCTCCGCCATGAGATAGAAAAGTGGCATGCCCACCACATACAACATACTAATGGTAATTGCACAATATTTTATACTCTTTAAAGCTTTTACAGATATTTCTGAGAAAGCTTTATTTTTGTCAATATAGCTTAAAAGCTTAAATGTTTGATACAGAGCAAAGTAAAAAGGAATCGCCGTTGCATACAAATCGATTAAAACGAGATATTTGATATAAGCAATATGTGGATACAATTCTGCTGCAAAGTCCCCTATCTTAGGTACCACAAATATACACAACGCCAGAATAGGAATGCCCATAAGAAACACAGCGATCTTTAAAAAGAATGTTTCTCGTTTCATAAAAAACACCTCACTTAGTTAATGTCAATTTGAATTTAACAAATAATTTATCGTTTTACAATAAATTTTTATTTATTTTAATGATATTTTTATTGTTAAATATTAAAATAAGGTAAAAAGTTATGGATTACAAAAAATATAATGATATAAAAACATTTATTTACTTAGAATGAGCAAATCCTGAAACATATATTACCATTGTGTTAACCGTTGATTTCCGCTCCAGTCGGCTCGCTTTCCACGGGCATGGCTTCAGCCTCCTCGTCGCTCGTACCTCGCTCCTGCGGGGTCTTCAGCTCATGCGATTCCCGTAGGAGTCTCGCCGATTCCGCTTCAATCAACTGGCAAGTCATTTTTGATCATGTTTTGCTAAAAAACATGCTTCTATAAAAGGAGTATTTTGTTAATCAACACACTTGGCGAAAAATAAAGAAAGATTCTCATGCATGACGGTAGAGACTGGGTAATTATAATTGCAAATAGAGACAAAATGATTTCTTTTAGATAAGAGAACTATTTTTCTAGCACATTGAGAAGCATTGACTTTTGCCGTAGCGCGCCATAGCCATAGGAGCCGGAACAGGAGATCCAAACAGGCCGCGCCTGTTTTAGCTCCTGTGTAGGCTGTGGCAAAGCGCGGAGGCTATGATACTACTTTCTTTTAATACCTCTTACTATCTAATTGGTGTTTTTAGGATGAAATTTTGTTCATTACGAGTTATTTAAAATAATTATGCATCAAGGCTAAGCAGGGATTTGATTAATTGATAGCAAAATGTACTAATAAGAGAACCATTTCTATTTTAGAAGATGATGAAATGAATGTTGTCGTAAAGGAATTACCGGAACAGGTAGTAGCGTTTATCCGAAGAACGGGCAGTTATTTTGAACCGCAAGATCATTGGCAAAAGTTAATACACTGGGCCAATGAGTATGCACTCTTTCCACCTCAACACGCATTTATCGGCATATCGTTAGACAATCCTGATGTAGTTGAAAGTAATCATTGTCGCCATGATGCCTGCGTGACTATTCCGAAAGATTTTGATAAAGAGAAGCATATCGATATGCAATTCAAAAGGTTAGGTGGCGGGCTGTATGCCTTGTATCCATTTTATGATACGCCTGAAAAATTAAATTTAGCTTATAAATATATGTTTGAACAATGGTTGCCAGAAAGTAAGTATGACGGAGATTATAATCTTGAGTTTAGTAGAAACAACCTATTGGAGGCCCCAGAAGGGAAGTTAAAGGTGGATTTGTTTGTGCCTATAAAAAGCGTTTAAACTAGCGTATCTTCAGTACTATGTATAGAGCGAGCCTCTACAACGGTTTGTAGGGCCTCGCCTTTTATCTCCAAATATGCGTCAATGTTCCTCATCTGTCGTAAACATATACTGCTTATGATGAAACCTCATGCTAAAGACGAGCCCTAAGGCGAGTGCATTGCCCATGAGCGAGCTACCACCATAGCTAATAAACGGTAGCGGAATGCCGGTAATCGGTAGCAATTGAATGGTCATGCCGATGTTTTCAAGCACATGGAATGTAATCATAGCGATGATACCTGCACAAATATATGTACTAAACGGATCTTTTACCATATAAGCAGTTTGTATTAAATGATAAATGAGTAAAAAGTATAAGCAAATTACTAAACTCGCACCTACAAATCCCCACTCTTCTCCAATGACTGTAAATATAAAATCGGTATGATTTTCGACGACATACACTTCGCGGTCTTGATAGCCCTTCCCTATAATTTCTCCTGAGCCGATTGCATTTAAAGAAGAAATGAGTTGGAATCCTTCATTGGCTGCATAAGAGTGCGGATCTAGCCAAGAATAAATTCGCTCAGAATGATAGCCTCGAAAGCCCAGCTTGTCTTGTAAGAAGTGGGGCATATACACGGCCATCCATAGTAGTAACACCGCAATGCCACCACCGACAGCTAATGTTGGTACAATAATAGACCAGGAAATCCCTGCGACGATAATGAGTGCTAACGTAATGGCTAAAAATACAAGTGAAGAACCAAGGTCTGGTTGATCGAAAACAAGGGCTAATGGCACGATAAGAGTTGCGAGTATTTTGGCAAGTAACGCAAAATCGGTCTTTAAAGTTTTGACGATCTCTTTTTCATTGTGTGCGCTAATGAGTTTCGCACAGGCAAGTATATAAAAGGTCTTCATGAATTCAGACGGCTGTATATTGCCAATTGGCGTATGATACCAGCTTTTGGCGCCGTTCACGATTTCCCCGATTTGTCCTGTTCCTTCGGGCATGAAAATTAACACTACGAGTAAAAGTACCCCAACACCATATAAATACCATACGATTTTCTTATATTGCGCTATATCAAAAAACATAATAAACCCAATAATACAAGCGCCAATCCCGTAATAAACAATTTGCTTCAGTGCAAAATTACTGTTGACATAGCTTGACGTCTGAGCAGATGAAATGGCCAGTATACTAACGCATAAAAAGGCCATTAATATAAAGGCCAGTTTCCAATCAAATTGTTTGAGCTTTTCACTATTCATCTCTACACCCCATTTTTTAACAAAATTACCATTCACCAATGTAAACGCATTATACATAATAAAGTTCTACTGAATGATGAAATAAAAGTAAGGGAGAATAGAGATTGAGCTTTAAAATGTAAAGCTTTGTTCATCTTCTGTTCATATACGCTAGTTATTCTAAGTGTAGAAAGAATGTGATGGGAGGAATAGAGATGAATCTTGCTTTGAAAGAAATGAAGAAAAATAAAAGCAAGTTTTTGATTTTTGGTTCGATTGTTTTTTTAATTAGCTTATTAACATTTATGATATCGGGTTTGGCGAATGGTTTATCGCAAGACAATGCAGCATTAATAAAGGATTTACCGAATGGGCAGTTTTATATGAGTGCAGAGGCAGACAAATCTTATAATTTATCGAAAATCGATCGTAATGTGCAGGAGGAAGTGTTAAAGGATCATCCAGATGCAACCGCGCTATCAATTCAAATGGGCTTTTTAAATGATCAACATAATAAGCAGCAAAGTGTAGCGTTTTTTACTGCCACACCATCTGATTTGTTTGAGGATGTTCAACCTGGTGAAGTGATTCTGGATCGCTCACTTGAAGAGGCGGGCATACAGGTTGGGGATATTTTAACGAATACCCAATTGAATGGTGAATTGGTCGTGAAAGGCTTTGTAGATGAAAAGAAATTTAGTCATGCACCGGTTGCTTTTATTAATATAGAAAACTACAAAGAAATGTACAGAGTCGAAGAGATGCAATTAATTTTTGTACCAGGCAATGAGCAAGTACAGGAAGTCAGTGGCTTGCAACTATTTTCAAATAAGGAGTTCCTGAATACGATTCCAAGTTACAATGCAGAACAGCTTTCATTGAATATGATCGTTTGGTTCCTAGTCGTGATTAGTGGAATGCTGTTTGCCATCTTCTTCTATATGATGAATGTACAGAAGCTGGGCTTATATGGCATTTTGAAAGCGATTGGTGTTAAAACAAGTACATTATTTAAAATGATGTGGACACAGATGCTTTGTATTACGGCGATTGCCCTTACTATTTCTGTAGGGCTTAGTCAAGGATTCCATGTCATTGCGCCGAAAGGAATGCCTTTTAGTTTACCGCTGGAAACAACGCTCCTGTTATCACTCGTCTTTTTAATGATCGGGTTTGTCGGTGCAACTATCTCAGGATGGCAGATTAAAAAAATCCAACCACTACAAGCGATTCAGCAAGGAGAGGTGTAATATGGCATTCTTTACAATGGATGAAGTAAAAAAAACGTTTAGTAATGGTGAAGTGGAGGAAAACATCTTAAAAGGTGTGAACCTGACATTACACCAAGGGGAAATTACAGCATTAGTAGGGGCTTCAGGTTCTGGAAAAAGTACACTGCTAACAATTGCTGCGGGATTACAGCCTGCAACGGATGGGAAAATCCTATTCGAAGGAACTAATTTAAATGGGATGAATCAAGAGCAAGTGCGACAAATACGAGCAAGTCAATTCGGCTTTGTGTTTCAATTTGCCCATCTTGTACCATTCTTGACGGTTGAAGAGCAGCTTCAGCTGATGCTCGATGTTTCTGAGTCCAAACAAACGAAACAGGAACAAAAGAAAGAAATCGATGCCATTTTAAAATTAGTTGGTATGGAACATCGAAAACAGGCTTATCCATCTTCATTATCTGGTGGGGAAAAGCAGCGAGTAGCGATTGCTCGTGCCATTATTCATAAGCCAAAAGTGCTTTTTGCAGATGAACCAACGGCGAGTTTAGATTCGAAAAGATCCAAAGATGTGATGGAGTTAATTCGAGAATTAACAAAAACACTAAATATTACGACATTAATGGTCACACATGATGAAGAAATGTTACCTTTTGCAGACCGAATCATCAAAATGAGCGACGGTCTCATTATACAAAATGAAGCTTTAGGTTAATATTTGATAGTATACTGTTTAAAATAGCTCCGCTTAGGCTGGGCTATTTTTCATATATCGTGAAAGTGAAAGTATAGGAGAAATGGTGATGACAACAATTTTAATTGTAGATGATGATATCCATGTGTTACAGCTAGTTCGGATTTACCTATCGGAACAAGGCTATAACGTATTAGAGGCAAAGGATGGAGTAGAGGCTTTAAAAGTCCTTCATAAAGAGCATTGTGATTTAGCAGTAGTCGATGTGATGATGCCTTTTATGGACGGTTTTACATTAACAAAGGAAATTCGTAAGCTCTTTCATATCCCAATCATTTTGCTGACCGCTAAAAATCAAATTGAAGATAAGGAGCAAGGGTTTTTGGCGGGTACCGATGATTACTTAGTGAAGCCTTTTGAACCGAAAGAACTGAGCTTTCGTATTAAAGCCTTACTACGAAGATATGACCAACAGGCAGATGAGTCGATTATTCGTATAGGTGAAACAAAGATCAATAAAAAAAGCTATGAAGTGAAAATCGGAGAGCGAACAATATTGCTCCCTTTAAAGGAGTTTGAACTGTTGTTTTGGTTAATGGCCAACCCTTCACAAGTGTTTTCGAGGGATCAACTGATTGAACACATTTGGGGACTCGATTATGAAGGCGATGAACGTACGGTAGACGTGCATATCAAACGATTAAGAGAGCGTTTTTCTAAATGGACGGACGATTTCCAAATTAAGACGGTGCGCGGGGTTGGCTATGCATTGGAGGCAAAACAAGCATGAAGTCCCTCTATACGAAGTTTGTGCTCATGACGATTGGGATTATGCTTTTTAGTGGCATGCTCGCCTTTTTTTTATCGAACATATATTATCAGCAAAAATTAAAACCTTACAATGACCATAAAACAACGGTCATTGCAGAATCGATCGCCACATATACGGACGAACATCCGACGCTTGATTTACAGGAGTATTTAGAAAACATCGCTTCGATCGGCTATCAAATGTATTTAGTTGATCAGACGGGAGAAGCATCATTTTTCGGCGCGCCATTTAGAAATGAACAGTTGGCGAGCTCAGCACAAGAATACGTACTGAATGGAAATGTTTATCATGGCATTCTTTATTTTCCACGTGAAACATTTGTCACCGGTTTTTTTGCAAATGAATTAAATAATACGATTGGTGTGCCATTAACCCATAACGGACAGGAGTATGCTTTATTTTTAAGACCGAATTTAAAGCTCCTGTTTAATGAAATGCATTTGCTTTTTGCAGCGTTACTTGGACTAACGATTTTATTAAGTATTATTTTCGTCATTATTAGTACAAAGTTTTTAGTGAAACCAATTTCCAAGTTAACAACTGCTACAACATCTCTTGCGAATGGTCATTTCGATATTCAACTGGATGATAGTCGGCAAGATGAACTAGGGGAGCTTTCACGCAGCTTTTTACAAATGGCGAAAAAATTAGAGCGGGTAGAAGATACGCGAAAGGAATTTATCTCGAACATTTCCCATGATATTCAATCACCGTTATCCAATATAAAGGGTTATACAACTTTATTGGAAAATGAATCGCTCAGTCATACAGAAAGAAAGCAATACATTGCCATTATCACTAGTGAAATTAAAAGGTTATCTACGTTAACGAAACAGTTATTATTACTTGCCTCATTTGATCGCAATGAAGAGATTATGAAAAAGAAGCGCTTTAATGTAGGGAAGCAACTAAAAGAATTAGTGCAAAATTATCAATGGGTGATAGGGGAAAAGGGCATTATGCTGAGTTACAACTTACCTGACCTCGATATTAACGGAGATCCCTCCTTATTGAATACGGTTTGGGATAATTTATTAACAAACGCGATTAAGTACAATCAACCGGATGGTACGATTGATATAACGGTTGAGCAACATGCAGAGTCCATCATCGTAACCTTTGAAGATACAGGGATTGGTTTAAGTACGACAGAAATAGATAGGATATTCGAGCGCTTTTACCGAGCGGATACTGCGCGTACACGAACTATCGAAGGCACCGGATTAGGTCTTTCCATTGTGTCAACAATCGTTAAGTTACATGAAGGGAAAATACACGTAGACAGTAAAGAAAATGAAGGTACGACCATTCGTGTGGAATTACCTGTTCATTAGAGAGGGATTACGTTCCCAGTAAGCATTATGAGAATACGCATCGTCGCTTTTTAGCGGCTGATGCGTATTTTTTATTGTAGTGAGTAGTAGGAGGACACTTTATATCTTATCGGCAAACAAGCAGAGGTTTTTGCTGTAGATAGGTAATAGCCTCCTCAACATCCGTATCCTCTTTTACAAAAAAGACTCGCCCACCACATTCTTCCCCTTGTTTTTTCATATGGTGAATGCGTGTATAGCCTGAAGTGGCACTACCGAAATAGCCCGTTGTATAGGTAGGATCGTCAGAAATACAAAGCTCCCCAATAATCCCATCACAACTTGCAACAGCTGATGCAAGGAGTAGTGCTTCCTCAATACGTGCGTTAGCATATTGTGGAAACTGATTGCGCCATTTCTCAAGGAATGGGGCATCATAGGCTATGCGCGTCACGCGTACACCGCGTTCTGCTAGTACATCGAGCCGTTCGCCAGTAGTAGCGTGTAGCAGTGCTGCCCCGCGTAAATTAGTGTTAGCATGGAGTAATTGAATCGCTTGCTGTAACGCCACTTCACTAATTCCATGTGATGTAATGAAATCCGTTAGCGCATGCAGCGGTGTATGGCAGTGTGCTTCATTTACTTTTAGCATGGCAATCGGTATAAGTGGTTCGGTAATGGCTTCGATTGTAATATGGCAATTCGTTGGCACACCACGGCTATGTGAAAAAGCTTTTTGCTGTAAATAATGTACGACTTCATGAATGTGTGTAGCAGGCACGAGTGTTTCTCCACCAGAGATATGCTTATCGTGTAGCGAGGCACGCATACGTACACTGTACCAATTATTCAACTGCAACAACCTTTCTGCCCTCTAACGTCTTCAGTACTACTTTATACATCGGATAGCTAATCAGGAGTGTAATAACGATGCCTGGGAGACTCCCTAGGATAAGCGTTATATAGGGTACGCCCAGTACTTTACTTAAAATAAAACGAGAGGTAAGTACAGCAATCGGCCCCGAAATTGAAATGGCAATAATATTGCGCCCAAAGCCAGCAATAATTGCGCCAACGACTAAACGGAAAATCAGAGCAACTGCCACATTAATAATATTATGCATGCCAAGTAAAAATAAAATAGTGCTGGAAATCACGCCTGCCGTAAAGTATTTTTTAAAGCCGAAAACGGACATGATGACGACAGCAACAGGCGCAGAAAATTGAAATTCTGTTCCTGGAAACCCGAGTGGAATTTTAATCATACCTGTTATCGAAATAATAGTTGCAAGTAGAGCAATTTCTGTAATAAGACGTGCATTACTATTCATGATAAAAACCTCCTAGCGCTTGTAGTAACAATGAAATATGATCGCTAGTATGTTTAGCGCTCAATGTAATACGCACTCGTGCTTCTCCTTCAGGTACAGTAGGAGGGCGAATAGCGGAGGCGAAAATGCCTGCTTTATGCAAATGAGTTTGCAGTGCTAAAGCTCTTTCACTTGTTCCACATGAAACCCCGAAAATCGGTACTTCGCCACCAACAAACTGTATTTTTTTAGAATGTAGACCGTCTGCAAGTTGTTTTGTTAAATCCATTACAAGTTGTTGATGCCAAGGCTCCTCCTGCATTAGTGTAAGAGCTGTGGAAGCGGAGGCTATAACACTTGGCGGTAGAGCCGTTGTATAAATGAGCGAGCGTGCAAAGTTACGGATATAGTCTGCAAATACTTGATTGGTTGAAATGAAGCCCCCAGAAGCCCCGCATGCTTTTGATAACGTACCAATCGTAATGTCGATATCCTGTTCAAGGGCAAAATGATTCGCTGCCCCACGTCCGTCTTCTCCGAGTATGCCTGTTGCATGTGCATCATCGACGACGATAATGACATTGTTGAATTGTTTTTTGAGTCCTACAATCGCTTCGAGCGGTGCAAGTGTGCCATCCATCGAAAAAACACTATCTGTGAAAATAAACTTACGCTGGGTAGTAGGTAAACTGGCTAGTAATGTACGCAAATGTTCAATATCACGATGACGATAGACGAGATAGTTACGCTTGCTCAAACGAATCCCATCAATAATGCTGGCATGATTAAGTGCATCCGATAAAATGACATCGTCTTTTTGTACAATCGTTGTTGGAACGGCTAAATTGGCGTCATAGCCACTGTTAAAAAGTAAGGCGGCTTCCGTTTGTTTAAAGGTCGCAATTTGTTTTTCAAGTGCGGTATGTAATAAAAAATTACCGGATGTGAAACGGGAGCCGGTTGATCCTGTACCCCAAAGCTGCGTTGCTTTAGTAGCTGCTTCAATCATCGCAGGATGCGTCGAAAACCCAAGATAATCATTCGCGTTAAATGATAATAGCGTCTCATTGTGCATTTTAATATACGGCCGCTCTACAGTTGCATCGACTGGTAGTAGATTGCGTAATAAGTGATTAGCTTCGAGTGTAGCTAAACGTTCCCTATACTCCATAAACATTCACCTCTCATTTGTGTTAACTAACTTAAAATAAAGGTTAACACAAATTTTTTGTAAAATATACTGTTTCTATGAAAGCAAGGAGGATTACTTTAAATGTTGGATTATGGAACATAAAGAAAAGCGCAATCACCCCGTTTACTGGGGGACTGCGCTTTAATAGCCATTAGACAGTTGTAATAATTTGTACGCCTTGTTTTTCATATTTTTTGGCGTAAGCTACATCCAGTGTATGGTCTGTTACGATATAGTCAATTTCCTTTACATCACATATTTGTACGGTGACATCTTTTTCGAATTTAGAATGGTCGGCGGCTACAAACACTTTTTTTGCAAGATGAATAATTTGTCTTCTCGTTTGGACTTCTTCTACATTAAAGTCAGACAGCCCTTTTTCTACTGAAATGCCACTTGTGCAAATGAATGCTTTCGAAATATTTAACCGTTCAAAATTAAACAAGAACTCATAGGCTGTAATGGAGTTTTCGGATTGACGCAATTTCCCGCCAATAATAATGACGTTCAGTTCACTGTTTATTAACTCAAGCACAATGGGTAGAGAGTTGGTAATAACGGTTAGCTGTTTGTAATGTTTAATATATTTAGCAATATGAAATGTAGTTGTCCCACTATCTAAAAAAATAGAATCGCCTTCCTCAATAAAACTAGCACAACGCTGTGCAATTCTCTCTTTTTCAGAAAGATTTTCTCTTAGCCTTGTTGCTAAGAGTGATTCTGCCTTATCATGCTTTACTAATTTAATGCCTCCGTAAAACTTTGTAACCTCACCTTGCTCCACCAATGTTTGCACATCTCGTCGAACCGTCTCCATGGATACTTGTAATACTTTACTCAAGGCAGAAAGCTTCATCATCCCCTTGTCTTCAAGCAATTCAATCATTTTTTGTTGTCTTTCGATTGGATACATGGTCATCAACCTTTCTAGAAATATAACCATATTATACAAGAGTTGACCAAAACTTTGTCATGAAGTCATCAACAATTAATAATCATTTACAATACATACATACGAGATTTACAAAGCTTTTCTATACTAACAGTAACAAATGTGAGGTGAAAATTTTGTTACAGTTAAAAAATATAAGTAAAAGTTATGGGGAAAAAACGGTATTAGGAAATATAAATTTTGAAGTTGCAAATGGCGAAATTTTATCACTACTTGGTCCGAGTGGGTGTGGGAAAACAACATTACTAAACATCATTCTTGGGTTAACGGAGCAAACAGGTGGTCAAATTATGTATAACAATGAAGACATTAGCCATGTGCCAATGAAAAACCGTGGATTTAATATCGTCTTTCAAGATTTTGCATTATTTCCGCATTTAACTGCGTATGAAAATATCATCTATGGACTGAAAAATCAACAAAAGCAAGTGTCAAAACAAGACATTCAAGAATATATCGATTTCTTAGAGTTGGAGCCGCATTTAAATAAACGCATTAGCCAATTATCGGGTGGACAAAAGCAGCGTGTTTCCATCGCGCGGACACTTGTCATGAAGCCTAAAATTCTATTGCTAGACGAGCCATTAAGTGCACTAGATGGCGTCATTAAAGAATCGATTAAAGAGCGTATTCAATCGATCGCACGCGATTTTGGGTTAACAACCATTATTGTCACGCATGATCCAGAGGAAGCACTTACTTTATCGGACAAGGTGCTTATTATTAATGACGGTCATGTCGCACAATTTGGGAAGCCTGCCGAAATCATGAATCAACCGGCGAATGCATTTGTGGAAAATTTTATTTTGAAGCAACTGCACATAAAGCGCCAAAACATTTATCGCTTATTTGGTGAACAATATGCTTAAAACAACACAGACCATGCGTTTATTTTATGTGCCGTTACTTGTAATTTTTGCGGTATTTCTCATCGTGCCGCTCGCCTATATGTTGTGGCTGTCGTTCAGTGAAAATGGTGTATTTACACTACAGCATTATAAAGAAGTGTTCCAATCGTCCGTTATTACTTCGATTGGGAATAGCGTAACTGTGTCGCTTGTAAGTGCAGTGGTTACAACTACACTCGCGTTTATTGTGGCTTACACATTATATTTTACAACGATTCACGCGACGTTTAAAAAAGGTCTGCGTTTTATCATTACGCTACCGATGTTATTGCCTACGATTACGTATGGATTTGTCCTCATCTATGTTTTTGGCAATCAAGGCGTCATCACACGGTTATTAGGTGAACCTTTGTTTTCCATTTACGGGTTTAATGGATTAGTTATTGGGTATGTGTTGTATACATTGCCAGCTGCCTTTTTACTCATTGCAAATGGGATGGAGTATGTCGATCAACGATTTATGCTTGTCTCCATTTTAATGAATGACCAGCCGATGCGTCGGTTTTACCACACGGTGTTGCGACCATTAATTGGCACGATTGGTGGGGCTTTTATTCTATCATTCATCTTGAGTTTCACAGATTACGGCATTCCCGCTTCGGTAGGGGGAACGTATGAGGTCATTGCGACGACACTTTATCAAACGATGCTCGGTTCCATTCCAAACTTTTCACAAGGGGCTGTCATTGCAGTGCTGATGTTATTCCCGGCTATTATTGGCGGCATTATGCTGACGCGGATTGATAAATACAATGTGTCGTATCAATCAGCATCCAATCAAGCACCGATTTCAAATAAAATCAAAAACATCTGTTTTGGCTTCAGTAGTTCGCTCGTTGCCATTGCGATTGTCATTATCTTTTCTACCATGTTCATCGTACCGTTTGTATCTGTATATCCATACAATATGAGCTTTACGCTTGAACATTTAGAAAAAGCACTGGCGATGAAAGATGTTACAGCGGTGTATAAAAATTCCGTCATTGTGGCAATGGGTAGTGCAGCGATAGGGGTTCTGATTGCATTCGTCGCAGGAGTCATTAGTGTCAGAACAAACGTCAAGAGCAGACGATCGCTCAATTGGATTTCGATTATCACGAATACGGTGCCAGGCATGGTTTTAGGTTTGTCTTATTTACTTTTATTCAATGATAGTTCATTGAAAGGGACATTTCTCATCCTAATTGTATGTAATATCGTTCATTTCTTTACAACACCGTATTTGATGATGAAAAATGCGCTCGAGAAAATGGATCCTACTTGGGAAGTCACAGGTGCCTTATTAAAAGATTCTTGGCTTAAAACGGTTGTCCGTGTCATTGTCCCGAATATTCGGAAGACCATTATCAATGTATTTTCGTATTACTTTATTAACGCTATGGTCACAGTCAGTGGGGTCATTTTCTTAGTTAGTACGAACACGATTTTAATGTCAACGAAAATTAAAGAACTACAGCATTTTTCGAAATTCAATGAAATTTTTATTCTTTCACTCTTAATTTTATTTACGAATATTGTCGTGATGACATTTTGTAATATTTTAAATTCGATGAAAAAAAGGAGTTTACTAACAAATGAACAGCAAAGTACTAGGCCTATTCGCATCTGGAAGCTTAGCTCTATTATTGGCCGCATGTGGCGATAATCAATCAACAACAGACAATCAAGTTATTATTTATTCGAATGCAGACGATGAAGCAATTGAAATTATGGAAAATGTTTTAGATAGCAATGGTTATGAGAATCAATATGTGATTCAATCCTTTGGTACATCAGAGTTAGGAGGAAAAATGTTGGCGGAAGGTACAAGCATTGAAGCCGACATCGTAACAATGGCCTCTTATTATATCGATAGCGCACAAGCAGAACACAATATGTTTATAGATTTATCAGCTGAAGCAAGCACACTTGATACAGTTTCAAGCTATCAACTACCTGTATTAGGCAACGTCGGATCGATTTTTGTGAACACACAAGTGATTGCAGACAAAGGACTAGCGATGCCGACATCCATTAAAGATTTAACAGATCCGCAATATAAAGACCTCATTGCGATTCCTAATATTTTAGACTCTTCAACAGGCTGGTTATTAGTACAAGCGATTATTGGCGAGTACGGGGAAGAAGAAGGGAAGCAAGTATTTGCTGATTTAATTAAAAATGTGGGGCCGCATCTAGAAAGTTCAGGTTCTGGTCCAATTAAAAAAGTACAAACAGGCGAAGTAGCAGTTGGGTTTGGTCTGCGTGCACAAGCCGTAGATGCAAATGAACAAGGGCTACCAATCGAATATATTGATCCAACAGAAGGAAACTTCGCGCTTGTCGAATCGATTGCTGTTATCGATCAAGAAGTAGAGGAAGAAGAAAAGAAAGCAAAAGAAATGGCAGAGCTTATTGCGAAAGAGGCACGTACAGAACTCATCAAACAATACCCTGTAGCACTTTATGAGGGAGAGACGGTGAGTGCACAAGATACGCCTGCTTATTTAAAACAATGGGAATCCACATTAACAGTCGATTTATTGAAAGAACATGAAACATTCTTTAAAAACGCACAAACTCTAGGAGGTAACTAACATGAACCGTTATAAATTATTGACACCAGGACCACTCACAACATCGGAGACGGTACGCCAGCAAATGCTAGAAGATCGCTGTACGTGGGATGACGAATACAAGCAGTTAACACAAACAATCCGCCACGAATTACTAACGATTGCGGGCGTAAAGGAAGAAGACTACACAACTGTTTTAATGCAAGGAAGTGGTAGCTTTGTTGTTGAATCGGTGTTAACTTCGACGATTCGTGCGACAGATAAAGTATTAATTATGACTAATGGTGCGTATGGTGAACGACTTGCACAAATGGCGCAAAGAATCGGTTTATCACATGTGACTTATGCCACACCTTATAATGAATATCCAGATATGCAAAAAGTAGAAGACTATTTAATGAATGATGCATCGATTACACATATTGCTATTGTTCATTGTGAAACGACGACAGGAATTTTAAATCCAATTGAGCAAGTAAGTGCATTAGCGACACGTTACGGGAAAACATTCATTGTGGATGCGATGAGTAGTTTTGGCGGTGTACCAATTCAAGTAGGGGAATTATCCATTGATTATTTAATTAGTAGTGCGAATAAATGTATTCAAGGTGTTCCTGGGTTTGGCTTTGTCATTGCCAAAAAAGCATCATTACAAAAGTGTGAAGGTGTAGCACGTAGCCTTTCGTTAGATTTATATGACCAATGGAAAGTGATGGATGTAGACGGGAAGTGGCGCTATACATCCCCGACACATGTAGTGGCAGCCTTTTTACAAGCGATTGAAGAACTAAAAACAGAAGGTGGCGTGCAAGCACGATTTAAACGCTATGCAGAAAACAACCAATTACTGCGTGAGCGATTAGGAAAAGTAGGTTTTGACAGTTATATTGAAAGCGATAAACAATCGCCGATCATTACAGCGTTCTTATATCCAAATGCGCAATTCCAGTTCCATCACTTTTATGAAGAGATGAAAGCACAAGGGTTTGTCCTATATCCAGGAAAGTTAACAGACATAGACACGTTCCGTATTGGAAATATTGGTGAAATTTACAGAGAAGATATTGAAAAACTTTGTACGTTAATTGAAAACTATATGGCGGTGACAACAAAATGATAAAAATTGAAGGCGTTATTTTAGATTGGGCAGGGACAGCGGTAGACTTTGGCTGTTTTGCACCGGTAAATGTATTTCTTGATATTTTCAAAAATGCAGGTGTTGAGGTGACATTGCAGGAAGCGCGTGAACCGATGGGCATGCTAAAAATTGATCATATCCGTACGATGCTACAAATGCCACGTATCCAAACAGCTTGGCAAAATCAATATGGACGTGCATCCAATGAAGACGATGTGGCGACATTGTATGAACAGTTTGAAGAGCAATTAATGGTGTCGTTAGCCACTTATACAGATCCGATTCCGAACGTTTTGAATACAGTGAACGCATTAAAGGCGTCTGGTGTAAAGATTGGTTCGACAACAGGCTATACGCGCGGCATGATGGATGTGGTGGTGCCAAATGCAAAAGCAAAAGGATACGAGCCACATACCGTTGTCACACCGGATGATGTGGGTGGTTTTGGACGCCCTTATCCTTATATGATTTTTGAAAATATGAAAAGACTAGGTTTACAGGACGTGCGAAAAATTGTGAAAGTGGGCGACACAACTTCGGATATAAGAGAAGCGCTACATGCAGGCATTTGGGCGGTAGGTGTGATCGTTGGTAGTTCGGAAATGGGGCTTTCGCAGCAAGAGTTTGAAGCGTTAGATGAAGAACAAAAACAGCATGTGATCCACTCAACACGTCAAAAATTTGAAGCAGTTGGCGCACATTTTACAATTGAAACAATGGAGCAACTTCCGCAATTGATTGAAGAAATCGAGCAACAATTAAGCATGGCTTAGGGCATATAGGAAACGGCTACAGTCAAATAAAGTGTGTTTATAGAGATGATGTGAATTAAAATATCACATCATCTTTTTTATTGTCTTCAAAATGAATCTCTATAAGAAAAAGGTGCTATTCTCTTAAACCCTTAGTATCTATCTAATGGTATCCAATTTTTGTATAATCATATAAACTGTGATGGAGGTAGGTGCTGTATGAATATTTTAGCGTTAACTAGTACGATTTTATGTTGGGGGATAATTATATTTATCGCCTCAAAACTAGTAAAAAAACAGCAAGTATCTCTAACGATTTGGAAGTTGATTTTAGCTATACTAGTAGGCTTATTCTCATTTAGCCTCACATTTCCGTTTCAAGATACGGCTATAAAAATTGCCATTTTGCCTTTAGGCGTATGGGGGTTGTTTGCTTTGTTACGTAAGCGTGAAGGGTCTTGGGATAAATATCGAAAGTTTGCTTGGTTAGGGTTTTTCAGTAATTATTTATTTTTAGCAATGTCGGTTGTTGTGATGCCTAGTCATCACTGGATTTATCCGCCAGAGGATGTATCGACTTATATAGGAGCAAGAAGTGATATTGAAATTGAAAATCTTCACCCCTCTGCGAAACAGCAACGTCATGTGATCGATCATCTACAGCAAGCATTAACGGGCTTTGAATCAGCCGCATTTTTTGTAGATGAATGGTACAACGCAACGTATGCATACGATGACCGGACAAAAGTAGAAGAGCGATTCCCGTATTTGGTCATCGGTCATGAACCAAAATGGGGCAGTGATATAGCAGCCAGTATTTATATTGAACGAGACGGGAAGGGGATACTTGTAACTACAACAAAAACACAATATTATTTCCGTTCCGGGCACTCCATTTTACAGGAGGGCGATGAGGATGAATAAGAAATGGATAATCGTATTAGCCGTTATGGTCATAATAGGATTAGGCACTGTAACTGTTTATTACCGTGAACCAACACCTTTTTTAACTACTGAAGAGATTGTTGAGGCACTCAATGAACAAGGTATTAATAGTACGGTAAAGGTATTAGACGTTTTAGAAGCAGAAACGTCTTATCGTTTTGTCCCGTTTACAACAGAGGACGGTCGAAGTGGGATGAGTTACTGGGCTTTTAAGCTTTCGGGTTGGAAGCTAGTCGGCTATGAATGGAATGAGTCATTAAAGATATGGAAGTTACGTGCGAATGATCCGACCAGCTATTATTTTGTATGGCATTTTGCCTCACAAGAAGAGGTGACACAAATGAATATTCTTTTTTTACAGGATCGCTACTACTCTATTTCTGGAGACAATAATCAATTCTACACACCGCGTATACAGCTGCAAATGAATATCGACTTAACAGAAAATCTATACGGGGTGCAGCCCATCCCAGAAAATTGGCTGAGTATTATTTCAGCGATGACCCCTATTCAGCAAGATTCTTTATTTTCATCTATATTAGGAACACCGTCATCGTATTATTTTGGGATGCAGACAGTAGATGCACAGGGGCAGGAAGCCTATTTAGAAAAGGGGGCAGGTAGTCAATCTTATTGGTTGGAAGGGGCAGATTTTCATGTCGATTATGTAATGAATATTGATGAAGAGCAGCTAGAAAAGCCGTGATGGTGTATGGAAAGGCTTGTGGTTAAAATAATGATGCATTCACATAAGTACTCATTATAAACATTGAGTATAAGGAGAAGTGCAATGCAAGAATTCGAAAAACAATGATGTTTTTACAATTAGTAAGCACAAGGGATTTTTGAAAATATGAAAAGACCAAGCTTACAGGCAGGGGTTTTGAAGCAGTTGGTGTGCGCTTTATAATTGAAACGATAGAGTAACTTCCGCAATTAATTAAACAAATAGATCAACAATGAACAATCGATTATGAGGATTGTGTAAACAGGATCCCGGATGTTATATACTTTAAAAAGTAAATTTGTCCGGGGGAAGTCTATAAATAGTGGATGTTCATCTGAGCCATTGCCCAAAGCGCCTGCTATTAATATGATGAAGGTACAATCAAATCTTTGGGGTGAGAGAAACCTTATAAAAATATTAAACGATTTACATAATCATTTTTGCGACGGTGAATGTTGTTAGTGTATGATCTCCAACATTTTCACCAAATTAAAAAATAATTAGCTGTTTTTTAAACAGGTTATTTAATGAGTAGGTAAAAAAGTTTTTCTATATAATATAGGAAGCTTTTAAAAAGTGTAGCGCAACGGATATTTTTTTATAAAAAAGTATTGACCTTTTATCAATAAGCCTGTAATATAAGACAAGTCGTTAAGAGATAACAAAACAACTTAACGAAATGAACTTTGAAAACTGAACAAGCAAAACGTTAACAATAAGTAGTCTCTTTTAAGAGACGAACAATTTTGGACATCAAACATGATGCCAGCAAATTTGAGCTTACTCAAATTCTTTTACGGAGAGTTTGATCCTGGCTCAGGACGAACGCTGGCGGCGTGCCTAATACATGCAAGTCGAGCGGACTTTCATCTGATGCTTGCATCAGATGAAAGTTAGCGGCGGACGGGTGAGTAACACGTGGGCAACCTGCCCTGTAGTTTGGGATAACTCCGGGAAACCGGGG